>CAYNDW010000388.1:0-6364 GCA_964395375.1 uncultured Cytophagia bacterium | reverse complement strand
AAGGCGAAGGCGCCGACAGCGTGGCGAGTATTCGAAGCATGTAATTTATTTGGCGTCTTGACTTTGCTCACCTAAACTTGCTCAGCAGTTGCAAACCGTGGATTCGTCCACATGCAACGCAAAATTTGGTGGCAATTCCCAATCGCGGTGGCTATATTTTTTTGTGACTTTCATGCGGCAAGAATTGCCTTTCATGGTCGAAGCCCTCGCAAGCGCGCGTTTGCAAGTGCGCATGCTCGAGTTAATGATATCCGGGGCGACGTTTAATAGAAGAGAGAATCGCGCGGTCTCGAACGAAATCATTTCAGCCTAGTGCGTGTCAAGCCGCAGTTTGAGGAGCATCAAATTCTAGCTTGCCCGCGCACGAGCGCACAATAAGCGAACCTTCACAAAAGGAGAAATCATCCCATGAGCAGCATCGACCAAGCCGTAGAAACCCAACTCAAGAACATTCAAACCAAAACCGGCAAGACGCTCGATCAACTTTATGCGATGCTCAAGAAAAGCGGACTCGCCAAACACGGCGAGATGCGCGACATGCTCAAGAAAGATTTGAGCCTGGGCCACGGCGATGCGAACACGGTGGTGCATTTCTACATGAAAGCGCTTGAGCCTTCCGCCGGGCAGGCAAACAGCGCTTCGCCCGAGGCCGTGCTTGATGCGATTTATACCGGGCCCAAAGCGCATTTTCGTCCCATTCACGAAAAGCTTATGGCAGCCCTCAACAAGTTCGGCGAGTTTGAGATTGCTCCTAAGAAAGGCTACGTGAGTCTGCGGCGCAAGAAGCAGTTCGTCATGCTCGGCCCGGCAACGAATACTCGCTTTGAAGTCGGTTTGAATATGAAAGGCGTAAAGGCGACTTCGCGTTTGGTGGCAGTGCCGCCCGGCGGCATGTGCCAATACAAAGTCAATCTCGCGGAAGCGAAGGAGGTTGACAAAGAGTTGATTGACTGGATTAAACAGGCTTATGAGAGCGCGGGTTGAGAATGTGCTCGTAGTAACGCCTTTAGGCGTCGGATGCCAATAAACTTCAAATGCCTAAAGGCATCACTACGAACTTCCCTTTGAGACGAATATGAGCGCAAAACTTCTGCAACGCGTGCGGCGTATCTGTATCGCGCTGCCCGAGGTCACGGAAAAACTTTCGCACGGCGCGCCGACTTTCTTCGTGCGCAAGAAAGTCTTTTGCATGTTCGCCGATAATCATCACAACGACGGGCGCATCGCGGTGTGGCTCGCCGCACCCTCCGGCATTCAAGAAGTGTTGATCAACAATGCGTCGAAGAAATATTTCAAGCCGCCCTATGTGGGCGTGCGCGGTTGGCTGGGCGTGGAGTTGCGGCAGGTAAGTGCGCAGGAGTTAGAATTTCACCTGCGCGAAGCGTGGCATTTGATCGCGCCGCCGAAATTGCAGGCAACGCTGAAAGCGAAGAAGTAGGAAGCAATCAGCTCTTGGTCTCGTGTTTGAAGATTTCTTCATGCACGGCTTGCACGTCTTGCGCGGTCACCCGGCGGCGTTTCATTTCGATTAGACGATTGATGACGTTCACGCACAAGCGTTGAATGCGATACGGCTCGCACTTGCTCAACGCGAGTATTTGTTCTAAAGCCTCCGGCTCGTAGCTAAAAATCCCCGCCACCGGCCCGCGAATGAGTGCGCGCGCTTCCTCCGCCGGCAAAGGCGGCACGGCAATCTCTTCGAAAAAATTATACCACGGACTGCCCTCGCTCTCCCACTGTTTGCGAATATAACTCCCCGAAAGCACCGCCACCAAATTTTCCGCGAAACTTTTCATGAAAATGCCGCGCAGTTGTTGATTCACGCGCTCGCTGTAGGAGTTGAGCGTATCCACCTCATCGAGCAAGAGCACAAGTTTGAGTTTCTTGGCGGTGAGCGTTTGCAAATGCGCCAAGACTTGTTTCAAATCCGCGCTGAAATCGCGCGCCGAATACTCGCGCGGCGGCGCCTCGTGCCGAAAGAGGTCGCCCAACATGGGCCGGCAAGCTTCGTGAATGTCTTGCCGCAACGTGAGGAAGAGGCGCTCTTCGCGCACGCCTTGCAGATCGATGAACACCGGCACGTAATGATATTCCGGATGCCCGCCGCGCGCGAGCCGGGTTTGGAGTTGATGCAGCAATGAGGTTTTCCCAATGCGCCGCGGGCCGTGCAGCATGAGGCTGTTGTTGGGCAACGTGTTGAGCAGGCGCACCAACAGCTTCTCGCGGCCATAAAACATTTTTTCGTTGCGCACCGGCGCACCGGCAATATAGGGATTGTAGCGATTGACAAAAGCGATGCGCCGTTTGATAAATACACTCGCCGTGAAGCTGCCCGCGCTTAACAATAGCAGCGCGCTCGCGGTGAGATAAAACGCCGGCGTTTGATACCACGGCCGCAAACGGAGCACGGTCTTATAATAGGTGGATTGATGCGGCGTGGGATCGTTGTCATATGCCGTCACCACAATCTGATTCTCGCCGAGGCGCAGCGGCAACGTAATCGCGAAGGGTTGATTGAGCGCTTCGTTGGTATTGCGCGGCGCAAAAATTAGGCGCTCGCCGCGTGCGTTCAAATTGGGTTTGCCATTCAAAGTAAATTCCACGAGTCGAATGCCGAGGTCGTCGCTCGCCGCGCCCGAAATGAGAATCGAGTCCGCGCGCGTTTCGCTGCGATTGCCCGAGGGCGAAGCAAACGCGATCACCGGCAAGGAGGTGGAGGTGATCGTATCGAGGATGGTGATGGTTTCGGGCGGAAGCTGCAAGCGCGCCATGACCGCTTGCGTTTGATTGCGCCAGTTCGAAACTTGGCGAAACGCGGGATCTTGCGCTTCGATTTCAACAAAGAGGCGCAAAGCCGCGGCATAATTTCCGGCCACGTATTGCGCCAAGCCGGCCTCGAATTTTTGAGGAAGCGCAGTCGGCGCAGAGGTTTCGAGAAGCGCGCGCGCTTCGAGCACGCGTTGCAATAGCATTTTCAGCGCGGGTAAATTCGCCGCTGCGGCCGGCGTCGCTTCCATGAGCAACAAAAGCCTTTGCGCCTCCGCAAAGTCATTGCGCTGCAGCGCGTTTTCAAATTCAACCCCGTGCTCCTGTTTTGGCGTGGAAGATTTCTGCTGCGCTTGCAAGCTCGTGCCCGCTTGTTGCGATTGCGTGATCGACTTCAAAATTTGCTCGTACTGCCGCAGACTGTTGAACTGTTCTACTTTTTGAATCACACCTTCCGCTCGTGCTAATTCAAATTGCCGCGCCGCGTTTTCGAAATCGCCTAAATTAAAATACGTTACGCCGAGCCAATAGTGCGGCAGGTAATCGACGAAGCGCAAGCCGTACGCTTCGACATTCAAACCGGATTGTTGTCGTTGCGCGAGCGCTTGGAGTAGTTCACGCTCTGCTTGCTTCCAATCACTTGCGGCAATGGCTTCATGGGCGTTGCGATAATGCTCGTGCCACTCTTGTTGGGCAAAGAGCGATGAAGCGAGGAGCGAGAAGAGATAAAAAAGAGAAGCTAGCCAATGGCGCGAAAGCGCACGAAAGTAATTCCCCCCTTGAGGGGGGTTAGGGGGGTGTTGTTGATTGCGAGGATGAAATTTTGCCCTGAGCATTTGCAAATCGCACTTGGCTTGATTAACGATACTGCACAACACCCCCCTGGCCCCCCTCAAGGGGGGAATGCGCGGTTGAGATTGTGAGGAGGAATTCCACATAACCAAATGACTGAAGAGTTGAATCATGCGAGGGCGCGCGGCATGCTCGGTGATTTCGTCGGTTAAAATGCGCTGCGGCGCGCGCAAATGCAAGCGGCAATTCGAGCAAGTGGCGCGCGGCCATTGCAGCGGCTTCACATCGCAAAGTTCTCCGGTAAATCTCTTTGCATCTCGCGCGGGAAATTCTATATTGTCGCGCTAAAAAATCAAGATCGGCGCGGCGACGATGATATTGCTCCGCAACGCTTTTCATCCTCAATCCACCTCAATATGCCACGTGCGAATTTAAAGCAGCTCGAACAAGAATTACAGCGCAAGCTGCGCGGCGAGGTTTCTTGCGACGCGATGACGCGACGGATTTATAGCACGGACGCCAGCCTTTACGAAATCGAACCGCTCGGCGTGATTACGCCGCGCGAGGAAGACGATATCGTGCAAACGATACGCACCGCGGCAAAGTACGAGGTCGCGATCTTGCCGCGCGGCGGCGGCACCAGCCTCGCGGGTCAAACCGTGGGCGAGGCTTTGGTGCTCGATTGCTCGAAGCACATGACCGCGGTGCGCGAAGTGAACGTCGACGAACGATGGGCGCGCGTGGAGCCGGGCATTGTGCGCGATGTGTTGAACGCGCAACTCAAGCCGTTGGGGTTGCACTTCACGCCGGACGTGGCGACTTCGAGCCGCGCAACGGTGGGCGGAATGATCGGCAATAATTCCGCGGGCACGCATTCGATTGTGTATGGCAAGACGGTTGATCAAGTCATTGCGCTGCGCGCGGTTCTGTCAAACGGTGAGCAGGTTGCTTTCAAAGCGCTCACGCCAAAGGAGTATGAAAAGAAGTGCGGCCAGCAAGATTTGGAAGGCAATATCTATCGCGAAGTGCGGCGCTTGGTCAATGCCCAGGCGGATGAAATACGCGCGCGCTTTCCGAAGGTGATGCGGCGCGCGGGCGGATACAATGTTGATCTCTTGCTCGGCGAGGAGAATTGGAACCTCGCGAAGATTGTGTGCGGCTGCGAAGGCACGCTCGCGTTTGTGACGGAAGCAACAGTTCGGCTCGAACCTTTGCCCAAAGCCACGGCGCTGTTGATGGCGCATTTCAAAGATAACTTTGAGGCCGTGGCCGCGGTCGAATCGATGTTGAAGTATCATCCCGCCGCGGTCGAATTGCTCGATAGTCCGATTCTGCGTTTGGCCGTGCAGAATTTGGAGGTTCGCAAATACTGCACGTTTGTGGAAGGCGAGCCGGAAGCGTTGTTGATGATTGAGTTCTTCGGCGACACACCGGAGGAAGTGCTGGCGCGGCTCGAACCGGCGCATGCAGAGTTGCTGCAACAACATCGCGCGTACGCTTGCACGCGCGCCATCACCGCGAAAGAGCAGGCGAATGTTTGGCATGTGCGCAAAGCGAGTCTCGGTTTACTGCAGGGTTTGAAGAGCGATTTCAAGCCGACGGAGTTCATCGAAGACGCGGCGGTGCCGATTGCAGTTTTGCCGCAATACTTGCGCGAAGTGGTGGATTTGGTGCGGAGCCATGGGCGCGAGGTTACGATGTATGCGCATGTGAGCGTGGGCCTCACGCATGTGCGGCCGTTTCTCAATCTCAAACAAGCGGAAGACGTCAAGATCATGCGCAGCATTTCGGAGGGCGTGCTGGATTTGGTGTTGAAATATGGCGGCATGATGAGCGGCGAGCACGGCGACGGTTTGGTGCGCAGTTATTTGAATGAAAAGTTTTTCGGGCCTAAGCTCTATCAAGCGTTTCGTGAAATTAAACGCGCGTTCGATCCGCAAGGCCGCCTCAACCCCGGTAAGATTGTGGATGCACAGGGCATCGAAGAGAATCTGCGCATTGCGCCGGAGAGCAATGGCCACGAGCCGCACACCCATTTCCATTATCTCGAAGATCGCGGCTTCACGCGCGCGGTGGAGATGTGTACCGGCGTCGGCGAATGTCGTAAAGTGCTCGGCGGAACCATGTGCCCGTCGTACATGGTCACGCGCGACGAAGAGCATTCCACGCGCGGGCGCGCAAACGCTTTGCGCGCGGCGATGACGGGAAAGCTCGGCCCACAAGGCTTTGGCGACAAGAGACTTTATGAAGTGTTTGATCTTTGTCTCGCGTGCAAAGGCTGCAAAGCCGAGTGTCCTTCGAACGTGGACATGGCGAAGTTGAAGTATGAATTTCTCGCGCATTATTATGACGAACATGCGATTCCGGTTGCCACGTACTTGTTCGCGCATCCCGAGTTTTTGGGCAAACTCGCCGCGCCGTTCGCAAGCTTGGTGAATCGCACATTGCAAAACGCCGGCGTGCGAAAGCTGCTGCAAACGTTGCTCGGCATTGATGCGCGGCGCACGCTGCCGCTGTATGCGCAGGAAACGTTCGCGCAGTGGTTTAAAAAACATGAGACGCAAAACGACCATGACGATGTACGTCCGAAGGTCGCGTTGTTCAACGATACGTTTTTAAATTATCATGAGCCGGAGATCGGCATTGCCGCGGTGCGCGTGCTCGAAGCCATGGGCTATCGCGTCGTGCTCGCGGAGGCAGGTTGTTGCGGGCGCGCCTTGATCTCGAACGGATTGCTGCGCACGGCACGGCTCCGTGCGGAGGGAATCGTGGAAAACTTGGCAGCGTTAGTCGAAGAGAATATTCC
>CAYNDW010000387.1:3408-6393 GCA_964395375.1 uncultured Cytophagia bacterium | reverse complement strand
ACGACAAGCCGTGCGCAGGCGCAAGCGGCAATAGCGGTTTTGCTTTGCGCAGAAAACGCGCGGCTGCTTCGACCGCGGCAACGCCTTCTTCCGTGAGCACGGTTTCTTCATTCGGACGTTTGAAGAGCTTGCCGTCGTAATAAGATTTCATCTGCGCGACGAACTCCGCGTACTGCGCAGGCTGCGTTCGCGCGAGATTGATCTCGCGGAGAATTTCTTTTTCCAACGAAGAAAGATACTCGGCCGCGGTGACGGCATCCTGCCGCGCTTGCACGAACACGGAAGTGAGTATGAAACATAAACAGAGGCCGTGCGCCATCGATCGTTGCAAGCACGTGGTGAAATCCATAAAGCCGCCGATTTTCTTAAACAGACTATGACAGAACAATGTGAGACAGAAAAATTTTTATCGGTTCCTTTTGCTCCACTGAAAGCGCCTTGGGGCGATATTCACTTCCCCTCTTTCTGTCTTTGCATTTGAATCGTTTTGCTCCAAATGGTTTTGCCCTCACACCGGCTTGAGAATGCCCAGCAACACGCCGAGCGGAACGGAGATGAAGCCGAGACCTACGAGCCACGTGATCGCCGGCGCAACGATCTTCACCAGCCCATTGACTTTGGGATGATTCCAGCCGAGCGATTGCAGCCAACTTGCCGCGCCGTGGCTTAGATGCGAAAACAGAAGCACCATTGCGAGAATGTAGCCGCCGGCAACGAACACATTTTGAAAACCATACACGACCATATTGAAAACATCCTGGCGGCCTTGCGCGTCTTTGAGCGCGAAATGTTCGGGGTTGGTCACGCCGAGCGTGAAATGCAGCAGATGATAAATCACGAAACCGAGAATGAGCACGCCGCTAATCGCCATCGTGCGCGAGGCGAGCGAGGCTTTCACTGTGTTTTGCGAAACATAAGCTTCGGGCCGCGCCGCGCGGTTTTTGAATTTCAATCGCAGTCCGTCGATCACATGAAAAACAAAAAAGCCGATGACGCCCAGGCGCGCGACCCAGAGCAGCAACGGCACTTTACGCAGCGTGACAGCATAATTGTTCATGGCCTCTTGCCCGATGAACATCTGCAAGTTGCCGGTCATGTGAATGATGACGAAGAGCACCAATCCCAAACCGGTGAGCGCCATGATTACTTTGCTGCCGAGCGAAGACTTCACCGCAGCAGAGAGTTCACTCATCCACTTTCTCCTTCCTTGTTCCTGTGAGGTGGTTTTATTTGTTGCGGGTTCGTTTGTAACTTCCCCTCAAGTTGTCATTCTGGAAGAATCTTCCCTCGTGCTCGAACAACTCTTATTTCTTAGAGGTGTGCCCGGCGCTAGGGAAGTTTCTTCCAGAATGACATTTCAAAGAAGGGCATTACAAATTAACCCTAAAGCAGCACAACTCTGATATAACTTGCTCACACAATCACACATCCATCCGCGAATCAAATTAAAACTCTCGGCGAGAGTTGCAAGGGATTTTCCGAAAGCCGCGGTTTTAGCTGTGAGCTTTATTGGGAGAAAAGGGTCTACTCGATGGCAATTGAAACAAATCTTGCCTCGCCAGCGCAGCTTGCATGCAGGCATCCCTTTTGTGCTTCAGCGCTGGATAACTCATAATAACTCACCAACACAAAGAAAGGACAAGACCATGACAAAACTATCATCCCGCTTTATCATCGTGTTCGCCGCGTTGTGCTGCGCGATACTTTTGCCGAGCCAGCTCTCGGCGCAATCCATTTGGCTGGAGGCCGGGCACAAGCGCTCGTTTGGCCTGGAAGTTTTGAAGCCGAATTTTAAAAATGAAGGCGACGCGACGTTCAGCAGCACCAGCTCCGGCTTGGTCGTCTTCGCTTCGCTGCGCTTGCCGGTGTCGGGCAAGATTCTTTTTGTGGGCGAGCTGCCTTTCGTACACGGCAGTTCCGAAACGAAATCGAGCTTCTTCAACAGCAGTAAATCCCAAAATGTGTTCGGCAACCCTTATCTCGGGTTTGAAATCGCTGATCGCGCCGGCGCGTTTACCACGGAGGTTGGACTGCGCGTTCCGGTCACGCCGGAAGATAAATACTTGGGTGTGATCACCGGCATATACACCGAGTACGATCGCTTCGAGGCCTTCTTATCCGACAACCTTTCCGTCATGACCATTGCAAATTATCGTTATCGCGATCAATCCGGCTTTGCCTTGAGGCTGCGCGGCGGGCCGTCTTTGCTCATCGACACTGACAAGGGTAGCTTCGACGACGACGTCGAGTTGTTCATCGGCTACAGCGCGCAAGCGGGCTACGAATCCGAGCAATTCAGCATTCTAGGCGGGGTGTCCGGTCGCGCGCTGCTCACGGAAGAGGGCGGAAATTTCGGCGACCGTTCCGTGCATCAACTCGGCATCAACGCGAGCATGGGCTTGGGCAAAGTGCGGCCCGGCGTGCATTTCCGATTGCCGCTGGATGAGGATTTGAAGGAGGCGATAGATTCCGTGTTGGGGGTCAATCTCGGGGTGCAATTTTAAAAGCCTGGCGACCAATAAAGAAAGGGCAGTCACGTGACTGCCCTTTCTTTATTGCGAAACAAGGGCGCGAGCAAAAAATTACCAATTGACGGCGAGAGCCAAACTGCCTATATTACGTCGAAATTCAAACTTGGAAAATTTTATACAAAAAAACATGCACCAGCGGTGACTTACTCAAGCGAATACATTTGGAGAAGATTATGCCCGCGAAATCAGCACGCGCCTTCCGACGAATTGAAATTGGCCAATATCTCGTGAAGGATCCGGAGATCTATCACGGCGAACTTACTTTCCGAGGAACGCGGGTGCCGGTAGACGTGGTTTTAACTTACGTCGCGCAGGGTATGCCGTTGAGTGAAGTTCCGGAGAATTGGCCGGACGTTTCGCAGGAAGCTGTGCAAGAGGCGATATCTTTTGCGCAAGAAGCTTTGCTGGAAAAATACAAGAAAGCGGCTTGATGTTCGTGACGGATGCCGCGCTC
>CAYNDW010000387.1:0-3398 GCA_964395375.1 uncultured Cytophagia bacterium | reverse complement strand
TTGTGCATTGTATCGGCATCCCCACGATCGTCTGATGCCGCGCTCGCCAACAAGTTAGTTCTCGCGCCGCTGCAAGAATGGACGAGAACGATTTCAATTCGAGACGAGCGACCCAACGAAGTGATCAAGGATGACCGCATTCCGCTCTTGTTGCGAGAACTCAATTATCCGACCTTCATCACGATCGACGAAACCGGTTTTTGGAAAAAGTATTTATGTGATCGTCATTACGCCATTCTTTATTTCGCTTTGAATAAAGATCAACAGTCTCACATTCCAAAACTTCTTCGGCGGCTTTTGCGCCTGCCGGAATTCAAAACCAAAGCCGCACGCATGGGAAAGGTGGCGCGCATCAGCATGACGAGTGTCAAGTACTATCAGCTTCAAGACGAGAGATTGTATCTGCGCCATTTGATCGACTGAGGTCAACGTGCAACTCTAAAAACCTTTGTGTTTTCATGCTCGTCTTGCAATTGTAAAAAATCCCGTATAAACAAGAAAGGGCAGTCACACGACTGCCCTTTCTTGTATTCGAGCCATGATCAGATATGCTTTTACGCAATAAACTCGCGACTCTAAATTACTCATTGACGGCAAAGATCAAGCTGCCTATATTCGACTAAATCCACAAGCCGTAGCTACGCGAAACCGGAGAATAAAAATGGAAATCCACGAGCTTGTCATCGAGATGAAATTGCTGGAACGCCGCCTGACGCTGTACGAAGAAAAGTATGGCATTCTCAGCGAGGACTTTTATACAACGCTCATGGCTGGCAAGCTATCCGAATACGACGCTTATGATGAAACGCGGACTGACTTCAGCCGTTGGAAAGGCATATTTGAAACTTGGCGGCGACGCAAAGAAGCCTATCAGCAAAAACTGCAAGGGCGCCAGCCCTCACAGGTGTTGCGCTTTCAACCGGCTTATTGAGAATGAACACCCCACTTAAATCGTTGCAAGCCTACAGCCGCTTCGTCGCCGAGTCGTTCGATCAAGCCAACGTAACGCGTACGACGGTCGTCGTCTGGTCTGATAGTCCGTATACGGGCATTGCTGAGGGTGAAGTCTTTTTTGCAAATGGTTTGCGCTTGCGGATGCGTGAAGAAGTGGATTTTGAGGCGGGCTTAATTATTTCGTATGGCTACGAAGTGTATCGTGGCGAAGAGCGGCTATATTGGTATGATGATTTTCCCCATCCCGACGATCCCCTTTTAGCGGAGACGTTGCCGCATCATAAGCATGTGCCGCCGAACCTCAAGCATCATCGCATACCTGCGCCGAACATGAGTTTTATGCGCCCCAATCTCCCTGCGCTCATTGAGGAGATCGAAGAGGTCGGAAAGGCTTAAGAAAAAGTCCGCGCGTAAAAGAAAAGGGCAGTCATATGACTGCCCTTCTCTTTTCCAAACCTAACACGCGGCGGCTAGTACTTCAACACCTCCACCGCCGCATCATAAATATCCTTCTCACTGATCAAGATCGCGGCTTCGAGAATGCGACTGAAGCCCACCGGCGTGTCTTTGCTGCACACGCGCCGCGGCGGGGCGTCGAGCAGTTCAAAGCAAGTTTCCGTGACCTCGGCCAGCATGTCGTTGCCGAAGCCGCCGGTTTTGTGATCTTCACTCGCAATGACCACGCGATTGGTCTTCGCCACCGAGCGCTTCACGGTTTCCATATCCATGGGCACGAGCGAGCGCAAATCCACAACCTCGACTTGATAGTTGTTCTCTTCCGCCAGCTTCTCCGCGACTTTCAACGACCAATGCACCGCGTTGCCATACGTCACAATCGTGAGATCACTGCCCGGCCGCCGCACGCGCGCTTTGCCGAACGGCACAAAGTGCTTCGCATCCGTGGCGTAAGCTTGCGCCATGGGATGATTATAAAGAAACTTCGGCTCGAACGCGATCGTCACGCCGCGCGAACGCATCGCCGTGCGCAACAACCCGCTCGCGTCGTCCGCGAACGAAGGCATGATGATGCGAAAGCCCGGAAAATTTGCGAACACGCCTTCCGCGCTTTGCGAGTGATACAAGCCGCCGCCGATATAGCCGCCGCACGAGAGCCGCACGATAATGTTCGGCGCAAACTTACCGATGGTGCGCCAATACTCGTGGCTCAACTCCACCATCTGCTCCATCGAAGGCCACACATAATCCGTGAACTGCGCCGCTTCGATGATCACCCACGCATCCTCGCGAAAGCGGCTGAAACCATTGGCCGTGCCGACAATGAAATCCTCCGCAATCGGCGAATTGAATACGCGGCCTTTGCCGAAAGCTTTTTGCATGCCCTCCGTCACGTTGAACACGCCGCCCTTGTCGCCCGAGGCCACGTCTTGTCCCCACAAAAATGTGTGCGGGTTGTGGCGAAACTCCTCGTGCAACGTGCGATTGATCGACTCGCGCATCTTCTCTTTCTTGCCGCTTTCCGGCGTCGGCGTTTCCTCCGGTTCAAACGCCGCGGGAATCACGAAATCATAAATCGACGCAGGATCGGGCAGCGGCGCGGCCTCGGCTTGCGCCGCGGTTTCGCTCACGAGGCGTTTGTTCTCCTCCTCCATCGCCACGATTTCTTTTTCCGAAAGCAAGCCGTGCTCGATAACATATTGGCGAAAGCGCGGCAGCGGATCCATCTTTAATGCCGCGGCGATCTCTTCGTCCGAGCGATACGACTCGTGTTTGTCGCTGTTCGAATGCGGACCGAGCCGCACGCATTGCGCATGCACCAGCGCCGGACCTTTACCGCTGCGCGCGTACTCCATCGCCTCATCCATCGCGCGGCGGCTGTCAATCGGATCCGTGCCGTCGCAGCGCACGATGTGCAGATACTTCAAGCCCACGAAATTATCCGCCACGTTTTCATTCGCCGTTTGCTCGTGCACCGGCACGCTGATGCCGTACTTGTTGTTTTGAATCACGAAGATCACCGGCAAACGCTCGCGGCTCGCGCCATTGAACGCTTCGAACACGTAACCTTCCGACGCGGACGACTCGCCGAAGCTCGCAAACACCAGCGCATCGGATTTATAATACTTGATCGCGCGCGCCAAACCCACCGCGTGCAGCGCATGGTTCGCCACGCAGCTCGACACGTTCTGAATGTGAATCTCCGGCTTCGCGAAGTGGTTCGACATGTGACGACCGCCCGCAGCCACGTCATCTTTGCGGCTCATGCCGTTCAGCATGATTTCGTAAATCGAAATACCCGCAGCCAAGCTCGTCAATAGATCGCGATAATAGGGGAAGAGATAATCCTTCTTCGGACGAAAACTTTTGCCCAGCGCGAGTTGAATCGGCTCGTGCCCGGAGCACGTGGCCAAATAGCTCCAGCCCTTGCCTTGTTTAAAAAGAATCCCCGCCCGGTCTTCGATCAGACGACTCGTATGCATCAAGCG
>CAYNDW010000386.1:0-6410 GCA_964395375.1 uncultured Cytophagia bacterium | reverse complement strand
CGCCCATGATCGCGGGCGCGCCGCCGAGAATGATTTTGCGCGTGGCGCTAGCGACGACAAATTCTTCGCGCCCGTAATGTTCGAGAAAGGCGCGCAGCTCTTGCATGAACAGAGCTTCCGAGCCGGCGATGAAGCTGCGGCCTTGCGCCAACGCTTGCAGTTGCGCATGATCGGAAAACAAGTACGCGCTCGTCGGGCCAGCGAGCCAGCACGGCAAGCCGCGCAGGGAAAATGCGGAGAGCAAGTTTTGGGGAAATTCTTCTTCGCGGCAAATGACCTTGAGCACCCAGGGATGGCGGCGGGCGCGGCTGGAAAATTCTTCAAACACAGCGCCGCGTTGCTCGCCCAGTTCGGCAATGAGATCTTGGGGATGATGCAGGTGAAGTCTGCGGATGGAGTAACGTGCCATGGCCAACGTCCTTGGGTATTGCTTCTAAGCTCCCCGCTCCGCGTTTAATCTTGAGCTGCGTTTTGCCCGAGTGTTTCCGGCAACAAATTCTTGGGGATTTCGCCGCGCCGCAGAAGAGCTTTATAAAGCTGTTTGCGCGCTTCGGCGGCGAACACGTCGTCCTCGCCGGTGCTGAGGCGAATGCGCTCGCGCAAGTATGCGATACTTTTTTCAATGTCGCCGCGTTGCTCGGCAATATACGCGAGATAGAGGCGCGCATCGGCGTGATCGGCGAGTTTGATCGCGCGTTCGAAAAACTGC
The DNA here is from genome assembly GCA_964395375.1 of uncultured Cytophagia bacterium. GTDB lineage: Bacteria > Zhuqueibacterota > Zhuqueibacteria > Zhuqueibacterales > Zhuqueibacteraceae > JABWAN01. The sequence goes on along the minus strand of CAYNDW010000386.1, from coordinate 5,701 downwards.
ACGGCGCGGTCGACGTCCTTGTGATGGTAATACACGATGCCGAGGTTATAAAACGCATTTGCGTCTTGAGAGTCAAGCCGAATAATCTGCTCATAGAGGGCGAGCGCGTTCGGCATGTCACTATCCATGATATAAAATCGGCCGAGCGCGCGCAGCACGGCGAGGTGATTGGGATTGCTCTGGCGATATTTTTCGAGCAGCGCCACGGCCTCTTTCTTGCGCAGATTCAAGCGCAAATAATCCGCAGCGCCGAGCACGGCTTCGAGATCGAAGGGATTGAGCTGCAGCGCATATTGAAATAGATCCAATTCATGGTCGAAACCATCGGCCGCGTAGCGGGAGGGGTGAAGCTGCGCGAGATAGACATAACTCTTGCTGTGCCGTGGATCGCGCGTGCGGGCGCGGCGCAAAAGTTTTTCGGCGTCATGCCATTTTTTTTGTTGAAGAAAACATTGGGCGAGCAGGAGCTGAGCCTCGACGCCGGACGAGTCCTGCCGCAGCGCGCGGTGCAAACGCGGCAAGAGCACTTCCAGCGAATCGTTCCATTCGGCCTCGTGCGCGCGTTTATCACGAAGGTGCCGCAGTGTGGCCCGCGCGGATAATTCCGCGAGTTTGCTGTTCGCAGTATCGCGTTGCGCCTGGGCCGAAGCTTCAGTTGCAATGTCCTCGTGGCGGAGGAAGCGCAGCGCGAGCGCATAATAATCTTGTTGGAATGTTGCCGGCGCTTTGAGCCGGGGTTCCGAAGTTTCGGCTTCGAGGGCGTTGAAGATTCCTCGGCGCAATTCGGCGAAGGCTTCCGGCGAAGGGGTGAAGGTGTGTTGGAGAATCGGCTCGCGGTTTTCGCGATCAAAAAGCTGAAACTGCGCTTCGAAACTTTGCGAGTTGCCGCGCGCGCCATACACGCCCAGCCCGAGAAGCTGTACGCCGGCGTTTCGTGCTAGCCGGAATAAATATTCCGGCACATGCAGCGAATCGGGATTGGCGATTTCGAAGATAGCGTCGACCGGGAGCGGATAAACTTCGGCGGATTGGCTGTCGCGCAAATGCGCGCTCAATTCCTCGGCAAAGGCCAGCCCTTGGGGAGTGATGGCATAGCTGTCCGTTCTTTTTTCTATAAAAGGAAAAATCGTGAGGAGTTTGTGGCGGGGTATTTTGTGCATGGCCTGTTGCAAGAGCAACAGGATGCCGCCCAACGCGAGCGCGGTGGCAATGAGAGCCGCGGCGGAGAACCCGCGTTTGCTCATCGCGCCGGCGTGGCGATAGAGATTCCATAAAACAAGTAATGCGGCCCCCCAGCCGAGAATGACGAGGATAACGCTCCCCGAAAAGAGAGTGGATGCGGTCAAACGTGCGTGCTCGTGTTGTTGGGTTGATCGTTTTCTGGTTCGATTAGAACATTGGTCGTGCCGTTGGTGTTGTCCTCTTCCGGCGTAAGTTCGCCGCCGCTGATGATCGCGTCGATCTCATGGCCGTCGAGGATTTCTTTTTCCAACAAAGCCTTGGCCAGCAAATGCAGTTTGTCAACGTTGTTTTGCAAAATGTCGTGCGCGCGATGCGACGCCTGCGTCACGATACGCCGCACTTCGGCGTCGATCTCTTGCGCGGTGCGTTCGCTGTAATCGCGATGCTGCGCGATCTCGCGGCCCAAAAATATTTCTTCCTGCTTTTGACCGAAGCTGATCGGACCCATGATTTCGCTCATGCCCCATTCGCACACCATCTTGCGCGCCAACTCGGTTGCGCGCTCGATGTCGTTGCCCGCGCCGGTCGTGGTCTCGTTGAAAATAATTCTTTCCGCCTCGCGTCCGCCCATTAAGTGAAGCAAGCGCGCTTCGAGATAACTCTTCGAATAGCTGTGCTTCTCGTCGATGGGTAGATAAGTCGTCAAGCCCAGCGCGCGACCGCGCGGAATGATGGTGACTTTATGCACGGGATCGGAGCCGGGCGTGAACTTGCCGACCAACGCGTGACCGGCTTCGTGATAAGCCGTGTCGAGTTTTTCTTTGTCGCTAATCAACAGGCTGCGGCGCTCGGTGCCCATGAGGACTTTGTCTTTCGCTTCTTCCAAATCGCGCATCTCGACGGCGGTTTTGTTGTTGCGCGCGGCCAAGAGCGCGCCCTCGTTGACGAGGTTCGCTAAATCCGCTCCGGAAAAACCCGGCGTGCCTTTCGCGAGTACGCTCAAATCCACATTCTTGCTGAGCGGAATTTTTTTCGTGTGTACTTTGAGAATGCCTTCGCGACCGCGCACATCGGGGCGATCGACCACAACTTGCCGATCAAAACGGCCCGGACGCAACAGCGCTTGATCGAGCACGTCGGGACGATTGGTCGCGGCGAGCAAGATCACGCCTTCGTTGGAATCAAAGCCGTCCATTTCCACGAGCAATTGATTGAGCGTTTGCTCGCGCTCATCATGGCCGCCGCCGAGACCCGCGCCGCGATGGCGGCCAACGGCGTCAATCTCGTCAATGAAGAGGATGCACGGCGCATTCTTCTTGCCTTGTTCAAAAAGATCGCGCACGCGCGAAGCGCCGACGCCGACGAACATTTCAACAAAGTCCGCGCCCGACATGCTGAAGAAGGGCACGCCGGCTTCGCCCGCCACCGCTTTGGCCAAGAGGGTCTTGCCGGTTCCCGGAGGGCCAAGTAACAATGCGCCTTTGGGAATTTTGCCGCCGAGCTTTTGAAATCTATCAGGATCGCGCAGGAAGTCGATGATCTCGCGCAACTCTTGTTTGGCTTCATCGGCGCCGGCCACGTCGTCAAACGTAACTTTCGGGCGATTATTCCCGGCCAAACGCGCGCGCGATTTGCCGAAGGAGAAAATGCCTTTGGTGCCCGAGCCTTGCATGCGCCGGAGCAGAAACAGCCAAAAAACCGCGAGCGCAATCCACGGCAACAAATTCAACAAATGATTCCACCACTCAATCGACTTGGGTTTGACGTCCACTTCGACGTTATACTTGTTCGTCCAGTCCAAAATGGTTTCCATCTTCACTTCGCCGGGCAAATAGGCGCGCACGCGATCATAAAGCTGATTGTCCGTGGGCAGAAATTTTTTGGGTTTGATCAAAAAGCCATGCACCTCGTCGCCACGCAGCAGAATTTTCTGAACGTTCTTGGTTTCAAGTTCGTTGAGAAACTGCGTCAAACTAATTTGTGACTCGGGTTGTTCGGGACGATCCAAACGCAGCGTGACAAAGATGAACACGGTGAGAATCAACATCCACAACAGCAACGTCTTAGAAGCGCGCGACCACTGGAAATTGTCGTCGTTGCGCGGCGTCTTGTTGGCAGGTTTGCGTTTGGTCGGAGTTTTGGAAGGATTTTTTTTACTGCTCATGGTATTCTTAGAGTTTAAGAAACGATTCGTTCAATGAAGTTTTGCGCTAATCCATCATATAGATTGCGGGAAGATTGCGATACTTCTGGGCGTAATCCATGCCGAAGCCGACCACGAAACGCGTCGGAATGTGAAAGCCGACATAGTCGCAGTTGTAATCCACTTGCTTGCCGCCTTCTTTCACCAACAGCGAAAGGAACTTGAGTGATTTGGGCTGCAGCGCCGTCATTTTTTCGGTGATATAGTTGACCGAGAGGCCGGAATCGATGATGTCTTCGACCACAACCACATGCCGATTTTCGATGTGGCAATCGATCTCTTTTTTAACTTTGACGACGCCGGAGGTTTTCATGGCTTCCCCATAACTGGAAATCTTGATGAAGTCGACTTCACAATCGATGCTCACGTGCCGCATCAAATCCGCCATGAACATGAAGCCGCCATTCAGCACTCCGATGAAGACCGGCAGCTTGCCCTCATAATCATGCGAAAGCTGCTCGCCGAGTTGTTTGGTGCGCGCGCTGATTTGCTCCGCCGTCAACAAGGTCGGATATTCGCCGCGTAAAAATTTTTTAGTCGTATCAGCCACGCAACCTCCTTCGAAATCCCCCCTTGAGAATCGGTGGAGGGCTTCAAGCCAACAAGTCGGCAAATCTTTTTGAGGGAATTTTACGGCACGTTTTCTAATTGCAACTGTAACATCCTTTCGGTGTGCGGCGTGATTTTGAAACGTTCGTCCAGCCGATAGCCGCAAACCCACACGATGCCGGTTTCACATTCCAACAGCGGCACACGGCCACGTTGCGCGCGCGGGACTTTGGCGTCGATAAAAAAATCCGAAAGCTTTTTGAAGCCGCGCATCCCCAAAGGCATAAAACGATCTCCAGCTTGGGGGAAGCGTACGCGCAGTTTGCCGTGCGTGGTCGCACCGTCCGCAAATTGCAAAGCGGCATGGCTGCGCTCGCGCCATGTTGTAGATCGCGCAAGCGCCGCGACGGTGATGGCAACCCCGATTTCGGGCAGCAGGCATCGTTGCCCCATGTCTAAAAACTTCGCTTCGGGAGTCGGTTGGATTTTGCTAAAGACGATGCCGGCTTTCTCAGAGAAAATTTCCACCTCACTCCGCCAGAGGTGCCGGCGCCTAGCAAAGGCGAAAGGCTGGTTATGTGTTGGGTTGAGAAAGGAAAGTATTTGTTCCGTTTCGTCAAAAGTCAACGTCGTGGCGGAGGGCGAAACACGCTCCATCACGGCGCGAATCACATAAGCCTGAACGCCGCGAAAGTAATTCCAAAATCGCTGAAGATCAAGAATAATTTTGCCCGTTGCCGCGCCGATGATTGTTTCTTGCAACGCTTGCCCGGTCGCGTGCTGCAAATATTCTTCGCCCTCCCGCGCCACGCGGCCAAGTCGCGTCAGCGCCTGATTGATTTGCGGATTAAAACGCTCGCGCAACAGTGGCAACAACTCATGCCGCACGCGATTGCGCTGAAAGCGCACGTCGGCATTGCTTTTATCCTCGCGCCAAGCCAAGCGCTGTTCTTGCGCGTAGCGGAGAATTTCGGCGCGCGAAAACGGCAGCAGCGGGCGCAACACGGGAAACGGAATGTGCGGAATTACCGTTCGAGCCGCCATCCCGCGTAATCCACGCAAGCCACTGCCGCGCAGCACGTGCGCCAATATCGTTTCCGCTTGATCGTCTTGCGTGTGCGCGGTCACGATCGCCGCCGCGCCGCGCTCTTGGCAAATTTCAGCGAGGGCTTTATAGCGTAATTCTCGCCCCGCGGTTTCAAGCGAGAGTTTTTTTTCTTGCGCAAAGCTTTGAACCGCGATGCTTTTGTTATAACCAGGCATGCCGTAATGCTGTGCCAACTCCGCCGCGAACTCCGCATCTTGCTCTGCTTCCATTCCGCGTAATTGATGCTGCACGTGCCCGACGCGCAATTGCAAATCCCACGCAGCCTGCAAGTGCGCAAATAAATCGAGCAACACGCGCGAATCCACGCCGCCGGAAACGGCGAGCAGCAAGCTGTCGCCGCGTTGGATCAAAGCCTGCGCTTGAACGTGGCGGCGAAAGCGGTCGAGCAGTTTATCTTTTTCCTGAGGCATGGAGTTACGCGAAACGCTTTGAGGCAAAACCATTTTTAATCTGGATTATTCAAAGCCGCAAAGACGCGAAGTTTGAAAAAAATGGTTTGCGTGGGTTGGATAAGAGCGGCCTTCAAGCCAAGTTGATTGAGCGCTATTCTTGCAAAGAATAGCGCTCAATCAACTTGGCGTCTTCGCGGAAAAGAGTTATGAACAATCTAGCCCAAGTTCGACAGTTGCCGGGGCTAAATTTTGGGTTTACAAGAAAAA
>CAYNDW010000385.1:0-6412 GCA_964395375.1 uncultured Cytophagia bacterium | reverse complement strand
ACCTCGCCAAGATCACGGAGCCCGAGCTGCTCGCCTGCAAGAACTTCGGCCAGACCTCGCTCAACGAGATCAAGAAGAAGCTCGAGGACATGGGGTTGTCGCTCAAGACGTGAGCCGTGCGCTCAAGCTTGTGGGCTTTGGCGCGTCGCCGGTTTTCGCCGCCGGCGTTTTGAACTTTGTGCCGGTGGTGGGCAAGTTCATTTGGGCCGTAGGCGCGCTTTATACTGCGTACTTATTTTATCTCGGCCTGCCCGTGCTCATGTCCACACCGAACGATAAACAAGTGCCGTACACGGTCACGGCCTTCGTGATTTTCATCGGCATCTATTTGGGCTTGATTATCGTGGGTGGATTGATCTTCGGCGTGGGCTTGGTGGATTTGATGGGACAGTAGATTGCACCAATGATGCGCTTGTAGTGACGTCTTCAGGCGTTTGATGCCCATTAGCATAGAATTCCTACTGAGTTTTGATTTTCCAATTCGGTTGTGGCGTCACTCCTTCGAGCTGTCATTCCACAGGAATCTTTTTAGTTCTTGGCGCTGACTCCAAACCTTAAAAAGATTTGTGCGAAATGACACGATGAGGAGGTGACTTAGTTACCGACATTGCTCATCAAATTTCATAAGGGTATAAAGTGCTCAAACGAATCGTCGAGTGGTTGAGGAGTTTTTGGCAATGGCTGGTGAGCAGTAAAGACGAGGCCGCGGCAAAACCGGATCAAGCCCCAGTTGAGAGTGTAACGCCGCCAGCGATTACGCCCGCGCAGCTTCTTGAGATCATGGATTCCGATCCGCCGGCATATCGCAAAAACGAATTTTTGTGTACACGCAGCGAACGGGTATTTTATGAAGTCCTGCGCGAGGCTATCGGATACGAATTTCTCATTTGTCCGAAGGTGCGATTGGGAGACATTCTCTGGCTGCCGAATGAAAAGAATTCCAAGAACCAAAAGCTTTTCATCAACCAAATTCAATGCAAACACGTGGATTTCTTGTTGTGTGAGAAGTGGATGCTCAAGCCCGAGCTGGTAATCGAGCTTGACGATCCCGGGCATAGTCGCTTTGATCGGCGACAACAAGACGAGTTCAAGAACAAAGCGTTTGAGATCGCCGGCCTGCCTTTGCTGCGCGTGAAAGTACAGGAGAGTTATGAGAAGCAAGAGTTGCGTTCGCAAATTCTTGCGCTGATCGAAACGAAGAATTAGAAAAAAACAGGCCCCGCCACCACTCTTCGCGTGAGCAGCGCGGGGCCGTTTCCGGTCAAGTACTCTCGCCTGTGACCTGACCAAGTTCCTTCTGGTTGCTGGTTGCTAAAGCGTCCGTGCTTCAGCAACCAGCCCAACTCCTACCTCAAATAAATCATCTTCTTCGTAAACGTCGTTTCGCCGGCGTGGAGGCGATAGAGATAAACGCCCGTCGGCAATTGACGACCGAGATTGTCCTTCCCCTCCCAACGCGCCGTGTATGCGCCGGCCTCTTGCGTGGTGGCAAGCAACGTCCGCACTTCTTGTCCGAGCGCATTGTAAATCACCAAGCTCACTTTGCTCCGGCTCGCGAGCTGATATGGAATCGTGGTCTCGGGATTAAATGGGTTCGGATAATTTTGTTCGAGTCCGAAATTCCTCGGCGCTTCCGTAGCATCGGCAACGCTCGTCGCGCCGCTGAGCGTGAGATTGATCGTGCTCGCGCTAACACCGTTGCCCACAGTCACGGGCTGTGCGTTGTTCAAATTGCTTCCGCCAAAATAACCCGTGCCGCCTGCGCCGGTCGCCATGATTTTGTATTCGCCCGCGGGCACCGCGCTCATGAAGTAATTGCCGTGATCGTCGGGAATCGTGGAGGCGACATGCACGCCGTTTTCCATCGCATAAATCACGGCATTGCTCTCGCCGCGATGATTATCGCCGCGCGTAATCGTGCCGCTGATGTTATACGCGCCGCGTGGCGCGGGCTCAAGCTTGAAATCAATGCCGCTCGTGACGCGCCCGCCGGCCACTTCGACTTTGGCGGCTTCCTGCCAATTGCGCGCGTTGTCGAAAAATTCGCCGATGAAATGCGGCGCCGCGGCGAGTACGATATATTTTCCCGGCGCCAGGCCTTTGATCTCATAAGAACCGAGGCGATCGGCAAAGCCCAATGCCGGCGGCCCGGCTTGCACGGGCAACGCGAGCACGAGCGTATTGGGAATCGGGTTGCCATCCGTTTCGGAAACCACAATGCCCGCAATCGCGCCGCGTCGTGCATCCAATTTTTCGAGTTTGAAATTAATGCCGCTCGTTTCGTTGGGCGCTTCGACTTTAACCAGTGTGGCTTTATCGCGCGTCTCTGCGCCGTCGAAGAATTGCGGTTTGAATCCCTTCGCTTCGGCATAAACCAAATACTCGCCCGCACGCAAACCGCCGACGCGATATTTGCCTTCGCGATTGGTTTCGCCTTGCGCCGCAGCATTGCTCGTTTTATTCCACACAAAGACTTGCGCGCCGCCCAGCGGTGCGCCGTCACTTGCGGAAACGACCACGCCCGCAATCGCGCCGCCTTTTTCCAGTGTGAAATCAATTCCGCTCACGTTGCCGCTCTCGGGAACTTCAACCGGTTTCGCGTTCGCTGCGCCCGTAGCTTCTTGCCAATACTCGTGCAAGTATCCACGCGCCTCGGCCAACATAAAATATTTGCCGCTGCGCGCGTTCACAATTTTATATTGCCCGAGCGAATCGGTTTTGGCGATCAACGGCAATTTCGCTTCGGTCGAATTCGGCGGCATGCTGTTTCCCGGTCGTTCGGGAAATGCGAACACGAGGGCGCCCGCAATTGGAGCTTTGGTGTTTTGATCGAGCACCGTGCCGCTGATCATGCTCAACGGGTCGAGCTTAAAGTCGATGCCGCCGGTGTGTTGATCCGCAACGACTTTTACCAGCGTGGCATTGCGCGGATCGCGGCTCGCATCGTAAAACTCTTTGTGATAGCCGCGTGCTTCGACCGCGACGTAATACGAGCCGGGCCGCACGCTCGCAATGTACTCGCCCGCGTCATTCGTATGCACCACGCGCGCGGGCTGTGTGTTCGGCGCCGTTCCGGCAATGATGAGCACCGCGGCTTTGGCCACGGGATTGCCGTTCGTCGCATCAACCACATGGCCGCTGATCGCGCTGCCGAGCGCGAGGCTTAAATCAATGCCCTCGACGCTTTGGCCTTCGATCACGGTGAGCAGTTTCGCGGTGAGCACGCTGTTCGCGTTGTCATAAAATTCACCGCGATAGCCTTCAGCCTCGGCAAACACGGCGTATGCGCCGTTGCCGGTGGCGAGACCTTCCAGCGCGTAACCGCCGTCGTCGTTCGCCAGGGCGTGATATTTTTCATTCGTGATCACATGCACGGCAAACACATGCGCACCGCCGATCGCGGCATGATCAACGTCGGAAGTGATCTTGCCTTGCACCACGCCGCCTTTATCCAAGCTAAAATCGATGCCCTTGAGCGTGTCTTCGGCCGTGACTTGCAAGGGCGTGGCTAAAGTATAATGCCGCGCGTCTTTATAAAACTCCGGCAAATAACCGCGCGCCTGCGCTCTCACGACATAAAGTCCGGGCAGCAATTTGCCGATGCAATAGTTGCCGTTGGAATCGATCTTGGCTTCGCCGCGCCAACGCGCATCGCCGCCGAGACGTTCGGCCCAGACTGCGCCATATAAACGAATATCCGCATTCGTGGGCGCAACATGGCCTTTGATCGCCGCATTCGCGCGCGGGCCAACCGTGACTTTGGCTTCGCCATTGAACAAGCCCTTGTCCGTTTCAACAAAAGCCACGATAAGGCCGTCACCAATGTTATTGCCGGCAGTGAAACGACCCACGCTGTCGATCTTGCCAAAATTTTCAGGACGAACGTGCCAACGAATATTTTTTATGTGAACTTCGATATTGGAGGGATGCAACAACTTCACGTGGAAGGTTTCGGATTCGCCCGGGGCCAGGAGCGCGTGGGGGGGATTGATTACGACCACAATGCGCGTATCTCCGGGCTGGCCGACAACGACCGTGGCCTCGCCCACGAGCGGAGCGGGAAAGCCGGTGATCTTCGCGTGCGCGAGAATTTTACCTTTGCCCGCGCCGCGTCCGGCCATGAAGAAACCGTCTTCCGTAATCTTGCCCAAGGTGTCGGGCAACACTTTCCAAATTATGCTTTCAATCCGCAGCGGTTGGCCGTTGGGATCAAAGGCCGCGGCTTCGAAGCGCTGGCCCAGTCCGGGTTGCACTTGCGCTTCGCGCGGCGAGATAATCAGTTGCGGCATGCGCGGCTGCGCCAATACGCTTCCGGCCAATGCCATCAACAAAAGCACACCGACAGAGCGAACGAGTTTCATATCCAGTCTCCTAATTTTTTAGGCGCGCCGGCGCCTGTTCATTCCATGAAACACACAACACGGATTGATCGCAGCTCACACCATCATCCATTACCCGGAAGCGCCGGCACAAAAACCGCTTGCCGGCCAAACTATTTTCAAATCATTCCTCTTTGCCGAGTTTGAGCGCAGCGCGCAGCAGTTCGAACGCAAGATTGCAAAACTCCGCGCTCACGTAAAACTGTTTGCGCTGATACGCGGCTTGGGCTTGATCGCGCAAATCCACGACTTGCTCGACTAAAACTTTGGCCAAGTTATTAGGCGCACTGCCGAGATTCGAGCGCACCTCCGTGAGCGTTGCTTCGAGTTGCTGCAAACGTTGCCGCAAAGCTTCTTGATCTTGCGCCGCGGGCGCGGTCTCTTGCAATAACGTCTCCGCTTGCAGCAAGAATTGATGACCCAAGCGCAGCAACGCGCGGAAAGCGGCCACGGATTGCAGCGTATGCGGCTTACGCTGGCAAATTTTTCCGGCTTCGAGCCGGGCCTTGCGCGCCAGTTCTAAAAAGTTCTGCGCGTCGGCGTTGCTGGAGGTTGTCAGTTCCTCGCTCAAGTCGTCTATGTCCGCGGCCAATTGCTCCACTGCCGCTTCGCATTGCGTTTGATAATCGATTGGAGCTTGCGCTTTGTGGCGCAACACTCTTTCAATCAAGGCGCGTGCGCGCGCGAGGCGAGACTGCGCTTGCTGTAGCCGTTGCGCGGCGAGGTCGGCTTCCGCTTCGAGCAGAAGCTTGCGCGCCCAATCTAGCAGGGCGCGGGCGCGCGGCTCATGGCTTACGGCGAGTTGCTCTTCCGCGGCGGCCAGCAATTCGCGCACGGTGTTGAACTCGGCCGCGAGGGCCCCGGCATCTTGTTTCCCCGCGTTTGCCGCGCACAAATCCAAAGCCCGCAACAACAGCCGAATCGCGTTGTTGATAAAACGCACCGCGAGCGCGTGCTCGCCCTTGCGCGCGGCTTCTTCCGCAAGAAGCATTTGCTTTTTGATTTGATCCGGCAACCGCCGCGCCGCAGGATTTTCGCATTGCGGCAAGCGCTCTTCCAATTGCTTGTTCAGCTCGAGATAATAATCGCGCGCCCGTTGCGCCAATTCCGCGGGATTGCCCTCGCCGCCGGAATTTCCGCCCGAAAGCTTGAGCGCACGTTCCAACAACGCAATGGCGGCTTGGAAGTATTGCGCGGCCGCGAGCGGCTGCATCCGCAGCGCGGCTTGCTCGCCGAGTTGCTTGTTCTTGCGCGCTTCCCGCACCAAGCGAATAGCTTCACGATTGTCGCCACCGAGCACCTCCGTCTCCGCGCGCTGCAGCAATTCTTGCAGACGATTGTGCAAACGCAACAGCGGCGATTCTAACGCGAGCTTGATGGCTTTTTCAACGAGCGAAATGGCTTCGCGGATTTGCGCCAACGCGAGCACAAAATTTCCCGCGGCAATCTTTTGATCGATCTCCTTGGTCAGAGTTTCTGCTTTGAGCAAAAGTTGTTGCGCGCGCTCGTTGGGATATGCCGTCAACACCTCGTGCGCGGTTTCGACCGTTCGTTTGAGTCGTTCCCGCTCTGCACGCACGTCCGCAGCAGCAGGTCGTTGCGCGGAGGCGATCCCTACCGCAAACACCAGCAGCAAAAGGCTGAGCCGGAAGCGAAGTGGTGACGTTGTGATCATAGCAAAAACCTCGATTGATAGATTTCCACTTTAATTTACGCAAGGCATATGCCGACAATATGCGCGGCGCAGCGGCTCAATTTCAAGCGAATATTTTTAGGGAGATAATCTTGGATGGGGTGTTTGCAAGTGGAAACGTGCAGATGTTTTGTACAATAGGGGACAAACCGAGTTGTACGAGGGAGAACAAAGCAGACTCTTCTTTCGTGCTTCTGTGATGATCACGCGGGATATATTCGTTGCGGGTTGGTTGGTGAGGGTACTGCGACATTTATGTCGCGAGGAAACAATGCTCGCGACATGAATGTCGCGGTAGTGCGTTAGGCAAAGCTGGAAGTTTCTGGCAGAGTGGAAGTCT
>CAYNDW010000384.1:0-6413 GCA_964395375.1 uncultured Cytophagia bacterium | reverse complement strand
CGTGTTCGAGTAATAGGGGAGATAGCGATCCAAAACGTCCTGCACGATCTTAAGGCGCAATGTGCTCGCCGTGCTGTCGAGATAAATGCGCCGCGTGCGCTCGCCGTTCGCGAGCGTGTAGCTCGTGTTCAAACCGACCGCGTCGCGGCGAAGTTTTTCTAAAGCTGCATGACTGTTTGCTGAGGCCATCACGCCAAACTCCTTCTCGCTGTCATTCTGAAAGAATCCTTTTGAGCACTGGAAACAAACTTACTTGATCAAAACGCCGTCTTTCCGAAGGTTGTTCATGAAAAAGGATTTCTGCTCACGCCACTCCCGTTCCCGCAAAGGAATGAGCGCAACTAGGCTATCATAGTCCAAAGAAAGTCGCGCTGCGATTTCGCCCGTTCGGTTGATCTCAAATGGGGCACGTTCGTAATTTCTTAAAATCATCGCCACATCAATGTCGGAATTCTCATGCGCCGCGCCGCGCGCGTATGAGCCGTAAAGAATGAGCGCGACGAGTTGCTCGCCGTAGAGTTTTTGCAGCTCGCGTTTCAGCTCGGCCAGGAGCTGGTTGAGTTGTTGGGTGGTCATGGTGCATTCTTATCATTGTGCTCGAAACATGCAAACTCCTTATTGAAAATTTTAAATTGAAAATTTGCAATTTAAAATTTTCAATGCCTCATGCCTCATCCGCGGTCGGCCCATAAACCGGCGGCAACGGCACATTGAGCAATCTCAAATAAACCGAAAGCTGGCCGCGATGATGAATGAGATGATTGAGTCCCATCGCGCGGAGCACGGCCAAACGCGGCATTTCGAAGATCACGCGCTCGCCGTATTTGTAGCGCCACGTGCCGAGCAATTGCTCCATCGTGAGCGCCGGCAAAGTGGCGAGAGCGTTCGCGATATTACGATCGAGCGTCGCGACGAGGTCCGCAACGGTTGCAGTCGCGCCGGGCTGGTATTCATTGCGATCAAACTCGTCGCGCGCCAATGTCGCGAGGAACACGCCGGGAAGATTTGCAATGTGCGCCGCAATCTCTCCGAGCGTGCGCGATTTCTCGTGCGGCTTCCATGCGAGCTTATCTTGCGGCACGCGCTCGAGCATCTTGCGCGTGGTCGCGGCTTCATGCTGCAATTCGGCGAGAATGGAGTCGATGGGGTTCATGGGTTTTTCTGTCCGATTAAAGTGAAATGACTAGGCCGCTGCCCGCTCCATTTGCGGCAAGCGCTCCGGACGATAAAATGATAGCACGATTTCTTCCGGCGGCACGCCGGCATCAATCAATTCTTGCGCAATGCCGTACTCCGTTCCATCCCACTCGACTTTGATTTTCCCTTCTCGAATTCGAAGATGAAAAGCCACCGCGTGAACGCGTCCGGTGCGATCCCAGCCGGCATCTAGCAACATATAATTGTCGCTTGCAATATCGCAAACAGGTATGGCTTCAATCGCGCCGTGACTTGGGGCGTGCTTGGAGTGGCGGTGAATAATCTGCTGGATGAGGCTCCGGTAGGATTCTAGTTTATCCATTGGACAATCTCCTCGTTGATTGGGTCAAACACAAGAAGCCGGATTTGTTGATCCACAATGATTTCTTGAATGGCCGGGCGCTGGAAAAAATCCTGAAACACTTCTTGTGAAATGGCAAGGTACAATAGCCGCTCGGGATTGACTCGCTTCAAGAAGGTCCGATAAATTCCATATTGGCCCACGGCTTTTTCCAGGTCATTGATAAGGGAGAGGCTGCCGAAAACTTTAATTTCGACTACGAGCTTCCGCCCATTCCTTTCAGCCGTAATAGTTTTCTCGGCACCCAAGTCAGCGTACAAGCGTAAGCCTTTAAACTCAATTATAAATGGGTCGTCCGTGATGACCCATCCGTCCTTGATGAGGGCCTGCTTGACGGCATCGTGATACAAATCGAGCTGAGGCATAAAGAATAGTTTCGTGAAGTTTAATGCTTCCTTTTTCAGGTAAATTCAAGCTGCTCGTTTAACACTACATGATGCCCTCTTAAAAACTCGGCCACGCTCATTCTTCTCTTCCCTTCCAATTGCAGCTCGCGCAGCGCGAGCGTGTGCTCGCCGGTTTGAATCCAAAGTTCGCCATGTGGCGCATCAACAAAGCAAACTTGGCCGGGAAGAAATTCTTGGGCGGCATGCTCGCGCACTTCGCTCGCGAAAATTTTGAGCAGCTTGCCGTGCCAATGCGTGTGCGCGCCGGGCGCGGGATTGAGTCCGCAGATCCAATTGCGCAAGACGGCTGCGGGTTTGCTCCAATCTAACTCTGCCATTTCTTTCTTGATCTTCGGCGCGAGCGTAATCTCGCCTTGCTGGGGGCGGCTTTGCAAGCGGTCTTCGGCGAGTTGTGTCACCGTTTGCAGCAGCAGCTCTGCGCCGATGACGGCCAAACGATCATGCAACTCGCCCGCGGTTTCATTCGCGCCAATGGCAACGCGCTTTTGCAAGAGCATCTCGCCGTTGTCCATTTTTTCATCAATAAAAAAAGAGGTGACTCCAGTCTCCGTCTCGCCGTTCATGATCGCCCATTGAATCGGAGCCGCGCCGCGATAACGCGGCAGGAGCGCGGCGTGCAGATTGATCGTGCCGCGCGGCGGAAGCGTGAACACTTCGCGCGGTAAAATGCGAAACGCGACGACGATGAAAAGACCGGCGCACAATTCTTTTAAAGCTGCGATGAAAAGTGGATCGTTCAGCTTTTCCGGTTGAAGAATAGGAATACCGCGCTGCAACGCAAATTGTTTGATCGGCGTTTCGATGATTTGCAAGCCGCGGCCCGCGGGTTTGTCCATGCCCGTGACCACTGCAACGATTTGCGCGCCGGCTTCATGCAACTTCTGCAATGCTGGCAACGCAAACTCCGGCGTGCCCATGAAGACAATTTTGAGATCGTGGAGCGACATATTGAATGCTGGTTGCTTGAGGCTAGCCACTGATAACGGCTTACTGTTCGCCTTTTTTCCGTTTAGACTTTTCTTCCACTAGTTCTATTTGCGTTTGCTCGGCAAGTTCTTTGAGTTTCTTGTTAAGCAGCCTGCGGCGCAACGGGCCGAGGCGATCCACAAAAAAAATGCCGTTGAGATGATCGACCTCATGCTGCAGCACGCGCGCGAGCATGCCCTCAAACTCTTCTTCATGCGGCGCGCCGGCCAAATCTTGAAACCGCACGCGAATACGATCCGGACGCTCGACGTCGTCGTTGATTTCTGGAATGCTCAAACAGCCTTCTTCAAAGCTGACAACCTCGCCCGCGGTCGCCGTGATCGTGGGATTAACGAAGGCGCGCGGCTCCGCGCCTTCGATGACCAAACCGATCTCCACTACGCACAACGCGTTCGCCATGCCGACTTGATTGGACGCAAGGCCGATGCCTTTTGCCTCGCGCATGGTTTCAATCATGTCCGCGGCTTGTTGTTGTAGCGCCGCGTCGAACGTGTTCTGTTGCGCCAATTTCTGCCGCAAGATGGGATCGCCGTACTTACGAATTTTTAAAACTGCCATTCCTTATGACTCCGAAGAAGACGAAGGAGAAATTTTGC
The DNA here is from genome assembly GCA_964395375.1 of uncultured Cytophagia bacterium. Classification (GTDB taxonomy): domain Bacteria; phylum Zhuqueibacterota; class Zhuqueibacteria; order Zhuqueibacterales; family Zhuqueibacteraceae; genus JABWAN01. The sequence goes on along the minus strand of CAYNDW010000384.1, from coordinate 2,865 downwards.
GTGCGATGCCGCTGCGCGCAATCTCCACTTTGACATTGTCCGCGATCTTCACGATCAGCGTTTGCTCTTTTTCCTTCAAGCCGACAATGGTGCCGTAAATGCCGCCCGCGGTGACCACGTCATCGCCCTTTTGCAGCGCGGACAACATGGCTTGGTGCTCTTTCTGCCGTTTGGCCTGCGGACGAAGAATCAGAAAATACATGATGACGAAGATGAGCACGATCGGCGCCCACATCATCAAACTGTTCGGCGCTGAGCCGCCGCCAGTGCCTTGCAACAACATCATAGGTAAAGACATCTTCCCTCCTTGGGATGAGATACGAGGTGTTTGGTTTAGCGAATTAAAAAAGCATTTCAAATTTTCAATTGAAAATTTTCAATTGAAAATTTGCAATGCGGCTTTATGCGGTTGATTCTCCGTGTCTGCTTTCAACGCGATACTCCCTCCAAAACGAAGTTTGCCAGTGCGCGAACGCGCCGTGATTGATCGCCGTGCGCATGCTCGCCATGAGATGATGATAGAAACGAATGTTGTGCAAGCTTGCCATACGCAGGGCTAAAATTTCTTGCGCATAAAACAGATGGCGAAGATACGCGCGCGAATACGTGCGGCATGCGTAGCAATCGCACGCCGCTTCGATGGGCGTGAAATCATCTTTGAAACGCGCGTTGCGCAGATTGAGCGGCCCTTGCATGGTGAAGACTTGGCCTTTGCGCCCATTGCGCGTGGGAATGACACAATCGAACATGTCCACGCCCAAGTTCACGGCTTGCACCAAATCTTCGGGCTTACCCACGCCCATCAAATAGCGCGGCTTGTGCTGCGGCAGCAGCGTGGTCGAAAGCTCGAGCATTTCGAGCATCGCTGGTTTCGGCTCTCCGACCGCGAGTCCGCCAATGGCATAGCCGGGAAATTCGAGCTGCAACAATTCTTCGGTGCTGCGTTGGCGAAGGTCGGCATGCGTGCCGCCCTGTGTGATCGCGAAGAGCGTTTGCTCATGCCCATACCAGCCTTCGGAGTTTTGCCACGCTTGCAAACAGCGCTGCGCCCACGCGGTGGTGAGTTGAATCGACTTCTCGACATATTCGCGCGTGGCCGGATGCGGCGCGCATTCATCGAGCACCATCATGAAATCCGAGCCGAGCGCGCGCTGCGTGCGAATCACGCTCTCGGGTGTGAACTCATGGCGCGAACCGTCAATGTGCGATTGAAAGCGCACGCCGTTCTCGTGGATTTGCCGCAACGCGGCGAGGCTAAAAACTTGGAAGCCGCCGCTGTCCGTGAGAATCGGCTTGGGCCATGCGGCGAATCCGTGCAACCCGCCGGCTTGACGCAACAACTCTTCGCCGGGGCGAAGATAGAGATGATACGTGTTGCCGAGAATGATTTGGCTGCCGACTTCGAGCAGTTCGTCGCGCGTGAGCGTTTTCACCGTTCCCTGCGTGCCCACGGGCATAAACACGGGCGTGAGAATTTCGCCGTGCGCCGTGGTCAGCTTGCCGCATCTCGCGCGGCTGCTTGAGTCTTGAGAAAGAACTTGAAAGGAGAAGGACATTCGTTCGAGATGCTATTTCATTCGACAATAAGATTACACAAGTAGCTTTTACCAAACGGTTTTAACAAACTGTGAAGCGCGAATCATCGGGTCATTTGTCATAAGTTCTAAACCCAGCAATCGTGCGACACCGGCGATCAATCGGTCATGCAATTCGGGAATATCCGAAATCTGCGAGGCCGTTTCATGAGCGGCGAAGCTCATGGGAAATTCGCGCAGGCAGGGGAATTTCTTCAGCGCGTCGGCAACCTCTGCAAGCGCAGTATCAATCTTGCCCCCTTCCGAAAGGTATAGAATTTCAGCGCAAACCATCATGGGAACGTGAATCACTACGTTTCCAGATTCCATCTCCGTGAAAACCGATTTCACGAACTGGCTCAGTTTGCGTTTTTCTAGATAGAGAACGAGAGCCATCGTATCGGCGACATATTCACTCGCGAGGATAGCGCTCATGGTAGCCCTCGAATTCTTTTTCTAAATGGCCCACTTCTTTCTCATCGAGTTTGCGCAATTCGAAATTCAAGATATGAGAGCGCAAGTCTTCGCTGAACGCCGTCGGTTCGAATTTGCGTTTGCGCACGAAATAGATGAAGTCCACGATCTCGGCGAGCATTTCAGGCGGCAGGCCTTTGATGCCGTCAGCCACCATTTGGTGATATGGTTGCGATTGATTCATCATAATCGTTGCTCTCGTTAAGTTTTATTCGACAAAAATGTTCATCTAAATCAACTTCGCCAACGCCTCGTCCACTCTCTCCACCGGAATCACTTCAATCCCCGCAGGCTTCTCCAATCCTTTCATGGAATACTTAGGCACGACCGCGGATTTGAAACCGAGCTTCGCCGCTTCGCTCAAACGCTTGTCGATTTGCGGCACGGCGCGCACTTCGCCGCCGAGCCCGACTTCGCCCATCACAATCGTGCGCGCATCAATCACCGCATTGCGCACGGAAGACGCGGCTGCGACGATGATGCCGAGATCCGCGGCCGGTTCATCAATGCGCACGCCGCCGGCAACATTCACGAACACATCGAACGTGCCCACGCGAATGCCCACGCGCTTTTCCAGCACCGCGAGCAACAACGCGAGCCGCCGCGAGTCAATGCCATTCGCAACGCGCTGCGGGATGCCATACGAACTCGGCGTGAGCAGCGCTTGCACTTCCACGAGAATCGGGCGCGAGCCTTCGAGCGAGCAAATCACCACCGAGCCGGAAATGTCATCCTTGCGCTGCGAGAGAAAAATCTCCGAAGGGTTCGCGACCTCGCGCAAGCCGTCTTGGCGCATCTCGAACACGCCGATCTCGCG
>CAYNDW010000383.1:0-6415 GCA_964395375.1 uncultured Cytophagia bacterium | reverse complement strand
ACTTGAAGCTCGTGAGCCGGCTGGAGTTCGGCTCGGGGGCGGTGGCGATGCGGTACGAACCGAGGTAGCATTGGGAATGAAGTCTACGAGTCCCCGGTCGTCGTTCCTTCTACATCAGGCCGCCAGCAGTCGCTTGGCGTGTCGCACTTGGCATGCGAATTCGCGGATGCGGGCTGACTCGACCGTTAGCGTTCGCAGTTTGAACCATTAGCTCCCTCGGCAATCACGCAATTTCGTCCTCACCCAAAATGCTCTTCATATCGTTCTGGCGAAGTGTGTGAATAAGCAAAAACACAAAATGACTGCTATCGGCTCGCTCAACGAGAAAGCGCTGCATGCGGATTTGAAAGCTTGGTGCTTGCAACCCGGCGACCGGACCGAAGTGCCGTTTGAAGGTTATGTTATCGACATTGTGCGCGGCGATTTGTTGATAGAAATTCAGACGCGAAATTTTTCCGCCATCAAAGCGAAACTGCTCACGCTCACCGCGCATTGTCCGGTGCGCTTGCTCTATCCCATCGCGCAGCAGAAATGGATTGTGAAGCTGCCCACGAACGGCAACGGCAAACAGGATCGCCGCAAATCGCCCAAACACGGTACGCTCTTTCATCTCTTTGACGAATTGGTGAGCTTCCCGGAATTACTCAGCAATCCCAATTTTTCCCTGCATATTGTGTCCATTCAAGAAGAAGAGTTGCGCCGCCATGATAAACGGCGCGGCTGGCGGCGCAAAGGATGGATCACGCACGAACGGCGGCTCTTGCAGGTTATGGAAGAACACTTCTTTGAAAACCCGCAAGACCTGGAGCGCCTCATTCCCACAAACTTGTCCGACATGTTTACGACCGCGGACCTGGCGAAAGCGCTGAAAACCTCGCGCCGGCTTGCGCAGAAAATGGCCTATTGCTTGGTTCGAATGAATCTGTTTACGCGCCTCGGAAAACGGGGAAACGCGATTGTGTATGAACGCTCAAACTCCGCGTGAAATCGAGTCACAAGAAACAATCTCGGATTTTCAGGCACGCTGAAAACCGAAACCCTTCGGGCAGCACACGGATCAACAACGCACACCGCAAAAACCGCTTGGGCGAAAAAGCTGCCGGTATACGATTTGGCCGTCGCTTGCTGCAGTATTTTGGTGCGCGGCTTGACTTTCCGCGAAAATATTTTATCATGCTTTCCGATTAAAGATCGTGCGCCGCGTGCGCGAAAAACTCGGCGCGCTAGCTGTAGCTTCTCACTCGTTTGCAAAGGGTAGGTCGGGGATGAGGGCGCGAGCATGCTTCAACTTTGGAATCTTCCTTCTCTCCTCCACTCTGCCATCCTGCAATTGCAGTCCACTTCCGCGCGCGCTTGTCATTAAAAAACGCGCTCCTTCGACGGTTTACACTTTCAACAAACATTACACGCGCTTCGTTAACGCAAAATTCAAATCCATGCTTCTGCAAAGCGCTAAAAAAATCATTCGGCGAAACTCGGTGGCTTCGGTGACACTCGGCGGCAAAGCTTTTACGCCGAAATGCGCCGAAGCCACCGAGTTCCGCCGAAAAAAGCTTTGGCAGGATCATCTCGTTCCCAAACTCCGTTTGGGAACGCGCTTGTGTTTGAAACTCCTTTTCCGTACACGTTGAGAAATTAAGCATCGTCTTTTTTTGCTGGGCGCTGTTGAATTGTCGTCTATTGTTGAAACAGAGTTTCATCGGCAATTGCGTTCCCAAACGGAGTTTGGGAACGAGATTCGGCCAACCGACTTCAATTCTAAAAGCATAATTCCATTTTCATAATTTCACTTTCACACAAGGAGGATGCTATGCGAACTCTCGCAAGCATTTTGGCATTGGGCCTGTTGGGATGGTTTGCCGCCGGGCCGAGCTTCGCGCAAAACGATCACGCGCTCATTTCCGAGTTTGTGGTCACTCCGACGCCGGGTGAGTTCATCGAAATTTTTAATCCCACCTCGCAGCCGATTGAGCTCTCCCGTTATTATCTCACCGACGATGTGACGGCGAACAACAATGATTATGTGAAGATCGTGAAAGGCGCGGCCGCATTAGCCCTGGGCACGGCCGATTTCATGGTGAAGTTTCCGGACGGCGCGACGATTGGCCCGCGCGAGGCGCAAACTATTGCGTTCAGCGATACCGCGTTCAAACGCATCTATGGCCTTTCCGCGAATTATGAAATCACCAGTAGCAATGCCGCGGTGCCCGACATGACGCCGATCGTGGTGCGCGCCAACGCGGGCTTGACCAATGCCGGTGAAGTCATTGTGCTCTTCACGTGGGACGGCGCGAGCGATCTTGTGCAAGACGTGGACTATGTCGTGTGGGGAAATAAAACCACGGCCACGGATAAAACGGGCTTGGCGATTGACGGTCCGGATGCGGACTCGACCACGAGCGCTTATCGCAACGATACGCCGGTGGCGAATCAATCCGTGGTGAATGCGGACAACGACGGCGACAGTGATCCGCACGATGTGAACGACAGCGCCGCGCGCGCGATGCTCGAAGTGGGTGAAATTTTGACCGGCGGCAACGGCCTCACCGATCATGATGAGACGAGCGAGAATCTCAGCTTTGCGGGCGGTAGTTGGGCGAGCAGCGCTGCGCCCACGCCGGGCACTGTGCCGGATGCGCTCATAAAAAAGCCGGCGCACTTCATGGCCACATTGAACAACAAACAAGTTTTATCCAACCCACCGGCGACCGGCATTGGCGGCGGCTTTTTTATTTTAAACGAAGAACAAAACGAATTGCAATTTTATCTCAGCCTCAATGGCTTGAGTGGAGCAATTGCAGCAGCGCACTTTCACGATGCTTCGGCCGGCGATACCGGCCCCATCGTGCGCACAATCACGAATGATTTTCAAGGCACAGCCGCAAGCGGCGAATGGAAGCGCACGGAGGCGGAGCCGCTTACGCCGGAGCTGGTTGCGCTCTTGCTCGCGGGGCGTTTGCATGTTGATATTCACACTGCGCTTTATCCTGAAGGCGAAATGCGCGGGCAAGTGTTGTTGGGCAGCGAGAAAAAATTTGTCGCGAATCTTTCCGGCGGCCAAGAAGTGCCGCCGGTGAATGCACTCGCCGCGGGCGCGGGCAAATTTACTTTGCATGCTAACGGCTCGGAGTTGGCGTATGATATGAGCGTGAGCGGTTTGAGCGGCACGATTGCGGGCGCGCATTTTCACAATGCTCCTGCCGGCGTGAATGGTGTGGTCGTGCGCGATATTACCGCGAGCTTTAGCGACGGCAACGCGGTCGGCGTGTGGACGAATGCCGAGGCGGAGGCGCTCACGCCGAGTCGCGTGGCGGAATTGCTTGCGGGAAAAATTTATGTGAATGTGCATACCGCGGCAAATCCCGGCGGCGAAATTCGCGGACAAGTCCGCGAGGGCGCGGAGATGGTTTTTCTCGCGGTGCTCAACGGCGCGCAAGAAAATCCTGCGGTGGCCACCTCTGCCGCGGGCGGCGCTCGCTTTGTGCTCAATGCCGAGCAGACCGAGTTGTCGTATCGCATCACGGTGCGCCACCTCAGCGCACCGCTTGCGGTGGCGCATTTTCATGATGGGCCGCGAGGCGTGAATGGCCCGGTGGTGCGCGACGTGGCTTTCACGGACAGCACAGCAAGCGGCGTGTGGTTGAGCACCGAAACGGCGCAACCGCTCTCGCCCGTGCTGATTGCGGAGTTGTTGGCGGGAAGGATTTATGTGAATGTGCATACGGCTGCGAATCCCGGCGGCGAGATTCGCGGGCAGCTCACGAGCGGTGTGGCGATAAAATTTGCCGCGCAATTGGAAGGCGCGCAAGAAGTGCCGCCGAACAACGCGAGCGCCGCGGGCTATGGCTTATTCACGCTCAACGCGAGCGCGGATTCGTTGCGCTATCAAATCGGCGTGATCAATTTGAGCGGGCCGATGGCCGCTGCGCATTTTCATAATGCCGCGTCCGGCGTCAATGGCGGAGTCGTGCGCAATTTGCAAAACGATTTCACCGGAGATTTCGCGAACGGCGTTTGGACGAACATTGATCCGCAACCGCTCACGCCGGAGTTGGCGGTGGAATTGTTGGCCGGAAAAATTTACGTGAACATTCACACGGCGATAAATCCCGGCGGCGAAGTGCGCGGACAAGTGTTGCCCAATGCGAAAGTAATCACACCGATTGGCCTCGCGCGGCAATTGCCCGACAACACGCACAACGTTTCCATCGCAGGCATCATCACCACGATTGATTTCAATCTCGCGAGTACGACGAGTTCCGAATATTATTTGCAAGACGCCACCGGCGGCATGCGTATGTTTGTGAATGGCAAAGCCGCGCTCGCGCAAGGCCAGCGCGTGCGTGCGAAAGAGGGCACGATTGCTTCGAACGCGGGCCGCAAGAATATCGAAACGATTCCCGACTCGCTGGTTGCGCTCGATACGCCCGGCTTGCCCGTGGCGCAAGTGGTCACGATCAACACGTATCGCAGCAATCGCGCAAGCTTGGAAGGCGAGTTGCTCCGCATTCAAAACGCGAACTTCACGGATGCGTTTCCCGCGGCGAATGCCAACAAGACGATCACGATCACGGACGGCACCGGCAGTCTCGCGCTGTTCATTGATCGCGACACGGACATTGACGGCGCGCCCGAGCCGCCGCGCCCGGTGAGCATCATCGGCGTAGCGACCTCGTTCAACGACTCGCTGCAAATTCAACCGTCGGCGCGTTCGGATTTTCGCGCGCCGCTGGTGTTCTTCGCGCAACTCAATGGCGGGCAAGAAAATCCCTCGGTCAATACGCAAGCGCTCGGCGGCGGTTGGTTTGTTTTAAATGATGAACAAACGGCCTTGTCATTCAAACTCAAAACGGCGAATCTCAGCGGCGCGATTGCTGCGGCGCATTTTCATAATGCGGGCGTCGGAGTCAACGGCGCGGTGGTGCGCGCGATTACTTTCACGGATACGATTGCGACCGGCGCGTGGTCGAGCACGGAGGCGAATCAACCGCTTACTGCCGCGCTCGTGGCGGAATTGTTAGCCGGTAAAATTTATGTGAATGTGCATACCGCGCCTCATCCCGGCGGCGAAATTCGCGGGCAAGTGACGGGCAACGCGGCCATGAATTTCGCGGCGCAAATTGAGGGGCAACAAGAAGTGCCGCCGGTGCTCACCAACGCCGTGGGCTTTGGCGCGTTCACGCTTGCGAACAGCGGCGCGGAGTTGCATTACAATATCAGTGTGACGGCTTTGAGCAGCGCTTTTCGCGCGGCGCATTTTCATAACGCGGGCCGCGGCAAAAACGGCGCAGTGGTGCGCGATCTGGCATTCACGGGCAATAATGCCGCCGGCGTTTGGAAGAGCACGGATTCCACGCAAGCACTGACGAATGACCTCGTGGTGGAATTGTTGGCCGGGCAAATTTATGTCAACGTGCACAGCGCGAATTTCCCTGGCGGGGAGTTGCGCGGACAAGTGCTGGCGAATGCGCAGGCAATCATGCCCATTGCGATTGCGCGGCAAACCGCGAATGGCAACGTGGTCACGGTCGAAGGTATTGTCACGCGCGGCCTCGGCCGCTTCGCGCGCGTGCAAGATGCGACTGCGGCCCTCACTCTGTTTGAAAGCGCCGGCCCATTTCGCACTGCGATTGATAGCGGGCATGTGCGTATGGGAGATCGCTTGCGTATCATCGGCACACTTGCCGAGTTTAATTCTTTGAAAGAGATTACGCCCATCAGCAGCTTCGAAGTGCTCTCACGCGATAATGCTTTGCCCGCAGCGCAACTCGTCACGCTCGCAGAGTTGGCGCGCAACGGCGAGGCGTATGAAAGTGAATTGATTCGCGTAGACGGTTTGCGCCTCAATGCCGCAGGCGACCTCCTGTTCGCGGCGAACAAAACGTATGCGATTCGCGATGCGAGCGACACGACCGGAGTCGTGGTTCTTCGCACGCCGGCAACTTCCGACACCAAGATCGCGGGCGTATCCATTCCCACAGGCGTGTTTGCGCTCGAAGGCGTGTTGGGCCAGTTTAGCGCCGCGAATCCGGCGGTGGGTTATCAACTTCATCCCATACTCGCCACGGATATTACGCCGCTCTCAGGTGTTGACGAGCACGAGGCGGAAATTCCAAAACAGTTTGCATTACGGCAAAACTATCCGAATCCGTTTAATCCCACAACTAACATTGGCTACGATCTACCGCAGCGCGCACACGTCAAGCTGGTCATTTATAATTTGCTCGGCAAAAAAATTCGAACGCTCATTGACGCCAATGAGACCGCTGGTGCGAAGCGAGTCGTATGGGAGGGCTTGAACGACGCAGGCGAAAGAGTCGCGAGCGGCGTTTATGTGTATCGCCTCGCAGCCGGATCGTTTACGGCGACGAGGAAGCTTGTGCTGCTGAAGTAGCGGAGGGCTGAAGAGCGGAGG
>CAYNDW010000382.1:0-6424 GCA_964395375.1 uncultured Cytophagia bacterium | reverse complement strand
AAAGCTTGACGCCACCGCGTTTATCCACGCTCGCCAAAATTTTTCCATCGTGGCTAAAAGCCAACTCGCTGAGAGCCTCGTTGTGGCCTTTGAGCGTGAACTTGAGTTGCGTCGTGTCCAGATTCCAAATGCGAATCGTGCAATCGCTGCCGCCGCTGGCCAGCGTGGCTTGATCGGAACTAAACGCCACGGTCGTGACCCGGCCGGTGTGCGCCGAGAGCGTGTGCATCGCGAACTTGTGGACGAGCAAACCGTGAAAGACTTGCGTCGCTTGTTGCATCAGCTCGATGGCTTCGCGATTGTCGAAATACGTATTGCGCGCCACGCAACCCTGGGCTTGCGCGAGCAATTCTTTGATCGCCGCGGCGGAAGATTCGGCCTCGCCCGTGGCATACACCCAATCGTCCAACAGCTTCTGCGCCTTGCGCATTTTTTCGCGCACTTGATTGCTGCTCTCTTCCCGCAAGCGGTAGAACAGTTCATTGACCTCGCGCCGCACCATGCGAAAATCGCGGTCCGCATCGACCTTCAAACAATAATTTTCATCGAGCGCGATGGCCTTGGCCAAGCTGGTCGTCGCGGTGGTGCCGTCGCCCAGCAATGCCGCGAACTTCGCATGATGATAGTGCCCTTCCGAAAGTTCCGGAAGCGTGTCACGCGCTTGCTGCGCCAATTCCAATGAAGCTTGCAACAGCCGCGTCGCGTCGGCTTTGTTGCCGTTGAGGCCGTGATCATTGGCTTGCGCATAGCTGGCAATGGCGGCGTGCAGCAAAGCCTCGCCGGCATATTGATTCGCCGCGGGCAGCTTTGGCACTTCCGCTTTCGCGAAGCGCGCCGCGGCCAAGAGATAGCGCTCCGCCTTCGGCAGATCAATCACATTGCAATCTTCCGTCGCGCCATACAGATAAAGTTTGCCGATCATGAGTTGCGTCATGAAATTCGCGTCGTCGCGCTTTGCCGCTTCTAAAAAAGCGTCGAGCGCTTTATCCGGCAAACCTTTTTGCAAACGGTCGCAGCCGATTTGATAAAACTCGCGCGCCTGGGTCAAAGTCGGACTTTGCAGCGTGGCATGCACCGCCTCCATCTGCTGCAACATGCCCATCATCACCTGGCTCTGCAACTGCATTTGCTCCAGCATCAACGCGAGATTGTACTCAAACGTGGAGCGCAGCGAATCGATGGCCGCGGTCGTGCCCTCAATCGCGTTGGTGAGGTTGGAAAAGCCGCGATCGATGGTATTGTTCAACGTATCGAAGCCCGTGCCGAATTTTTTCACGAGCGCTTCGCGGCTGGCAACGATCTCGCGCGTTTGCGTGTTGATCGCCACCTGCTCTTTCTGGCTGCTGCGCCGAATCTGGCCTTGAATATCTTTTACGAAAGAAGACGCTTGCAGATATTGCTGCCAGCTCAACTTCGATCCCAAATAAAATGTCGCCATGCTCTTCAGTCCTTCGTTGGCTCAATTCTTCCTGACGGCATTAACCCAAGCCAGCGGAACCCTCCGTAGAGGGTTCCATCTGACTTGGTAGTGGAGGAGGAGGTTTCTTGTTGTTGGAGCATTGGATTGGTGGAGTTTTGGAGTAGTGGAGTTTTGTGTGCTAACACTCCATCAATCCAACAATCCATCTATCCAACCCGCTTCACCGACTCTTCTGCGAAGTCGCCTTTGGCCGGCGCGTCGTAGTGCTGGGCTCACTGGAGCCGCCGTTCGGCCGCACGCGTTTCAACTCGCGCTTTTGTTCGTCTATGGTATCTTGCACGTCGCGCTTCAACACCCGGCGATTCGCCAGTTTGGGCACCAACCGCGCGCCGATGAGAATGATCAATTCTTTTTTCGTGTGCGTTTGCGACTCGTAGCCGAAAAGGTAACGCAGGCCGAAAAACCACGGCGGCAAATCTTTCAACCCGGGAACGCCGCGGCGCACATTCTGTTTTTCATCGCTGATCAAACCGGCCATCGCGGTTTGCTCGCCGTCCAGCAGGAGCACTTGCGTGCTGCCCTCGGTAATATTCTTCGTGGTATTCAAGGCGGCAAGCTGCACGTCGCTGCGCTCCGCCATGATATTGAGATGAATAAAAGTTGAATCGCGTTTGCCGATCACGGTCGGCGTAACGCTGAGAATAATGCCGGACTCATACTCGTTGAAACGCAGGTTGCCGGAAAAATCCGTGGTCGTGAGAAAGAAATTCTTCCCCACTTTGATCTTACCCTTCTTGCCATCGGCTACGCGAATTTGCGGCCGCGCGATCACTTCGCCTTTGCTCGCGCTTTCAAACGCGCGCAACAGCGCCGTAACGTTGATCGTGCGATTGATCGTGCCGCTCACCGTGCTGTTGAGAAAGTTGTTCGTCACTTGGCTCGCGCCCTGCGCTTGAATTTGCGCGCGCACCGTGCCGTTATAAAACGTCGTCCAATCAATGCCCAACTCGCGTATCGTTTGATAATCCGCCTGAAAGAACACGGCGTTGATTTCCACCTCCGGCGTGTTCAGGTTGAACTCGGCTTTCGGCGCTTCCGGCTCTTTCACGTTCAGCAAGTCTTCGATCTGATAGTAGCGCTCATGCTGCGTATACCTAAGCATGTTCGACCGCAAAATATATTCGAGCGCGCGCTTCCAATACATATTCTCCACCGCCACACCGATGGGCTTGGTGCGCACTTTCCCGTCGATGATGATGCGATTTTCGAAACGCTGGCACATGCCGTTCAAAATATCCAACACCGTGTTGAACGGAATGTTGGGGTTGAAAGAAACGGTTTCGTCGGTGCGATACGTGCGCGGCGGAATTTCTTCCTGCTGTGCCCAGCCTTGCGCCGCGCACAGGCCTAGCACGATGATGGTTAAGATCCTCTTAAGCATGCCCGTCCATTGGTTTAATCGTAAAGCGTTCGTGTCTAATCTAATGAGTTTGACGATCACGTTCTGTCATCCGCCGCCGGCTCTCCTCCTGTCATTCAGCAGGAATCTTTTTCAGTTCTGGAGAGTAACGCCAGCGCTTAAAAAGATTCCTGCTGAATGACACGTCTTAGAGGACGCGATTACCGAAGTTGAAAATCAAAACCCTTTAGCAAAATCGGCTTCAATTATACTCAATCTTCATCGGCACGATGCGCGTGCTGCCGCCGACTTCAAGAATAAATTCCACTTGATTCATCCGCCCATCGACGCGCGTGAGCTTGCCGTTTTTTACCGGATGACCAATCGACATGGTCACCACTTTGCCGTTGCGCGCGCGCACGTACGCCTTGTCGCTCACAATCGCCAACAAGCTTGCGCCTTCAATATCCATCAAGTCGGGTGATTCGGCCGGTTTGCTGGGTGCCGACGCAACCGAGGCGACCGCGGACTTAATCTCAACCGCGGCCGGCGCCATGCTCGCGAACGCGTCATATTCAAACTCTGCGAACCAATCCAGCGGCGGCGAAGTCATCACCAACTCGCTTTTCACTTCCCACTCTTTGTTGATCGTATAGCCTTCGAATTGAATCACAAAATTGATCAGCTTGGAATCGTTGTCGCTGCGCCGGTACGTCACGCTCTTGATTTGATACAACAGCGGGCTGCGCGTCATATACCACACCAGCGCGCAGATATTGCGATAGTCGCCCTCGCCGTTGACCGTGTAGGAAAAAGCGGTGTATTCCGGAAAAGTTTTTTTCTCGTTGAGATAAAAATCAAAATCCAAATCGAGCGCGTGTTGATTGATCAACCAGTTGATGTATGAAAGCGAAAACGCCGGCTCTTCCGCATTCAGCAATTTCTTCGACGCACTGCGCCAACGGCGTTGCAAGGAATCGCGCTCCGCCGTGACGTAAACCAGCGTTTCCGCCACTTCCAGCGCGCCGCGCAGATTCTGCGTGAGGCTTTGGTTCTGCGCTTTCACGCGCGCCAACTCTTGCGCCGCGCTGCGATACCACAAATATCCTAATCCGGAAAGCAACACAAGCACAGCGAGAATAGTGAGACTGTTTCGTTTGGCGTACATGGTCAGTGTTCAGTAATCAGTGTTCAGTAATCAGTGTTCAGTAATCAGTAATTCCACTCGTTTGGGGTTAGCTTGCAACTTTCCCTCAACTGTCATTCTGTAAGAACCTTCCCTCGCGCCATCACGCCATCACTCCATCACTCCATCAATCCATCAATCCATCAATCCATCAATCCATCAATCCATCAATCCAACCTACTCTATCCCCACAACCCGAGAGCCGGACATCAAGAGTTTTCCCATTGTGCTGGAGGCCTTCTCCGCGGCGGCGCGCGTGGAATAAAAGCCGATTAAAACGCGATGCATTTTTTGTCCGGCCTTCTCATCATAAAAAGTGCCCAATGCGGCTTTGTAACCCTGGCGCACATACGCGTCTTTTAATTCCGTCATATATTCTTGACGCGGGCTGGTCGCGGCCTCGATGGAATACCAACGATATTGCGGTGTGTTCTTCGCCACAGGCGCGGGCTTGATTTCTTTTTGCAGCGCGCCGCTGCCGGAAGCGCCGGTGTTTGCGGTCACATTTGACTTTTCTTTCGAAGCAAGTTGCGCTTCGACCTTGCCCACCGCCTCGCCCCGTTCCGGCGCCTTTGCCACGAGAACTTCTTGCGCTTGCTTGGCCGGCGGCGACACGTTGTTCGATTCGGCGTTCGGAACGGCGCGCACGTTTTCAGCCGTGCGCGTGACGACTTCCGTTTTCCCCTGCGGTTGCGTTGTCGGGGGAAGCGGCCGCGTCGCAGAGGCTTCTTTGATCATGCCGGGCGCGCTGGAGGGATTGGTTTTGATCAAGCTCTCTTCGCGCGGCTGCGGTGGCGGCGCTGCTTGCTGCTTGACTTCCGGGCGCGGCGGTGTTGCGGCGCGGCGCGGCTCATTCTCTTTGCCCAAAATCAAATTGTCGTTATTTTGGTTCGAATCGATAATGCGAATCCCGCCGGCGGAGAACGTATACGTGCTCTGTTGATTTTGCCGCTCTAATTCAAACCGAAAAATTTTCTGCTTGCCATTTTCCGCGCGCGTCACTTGGCGCAGGCTCGCTTGTTCCAAACGCTCGGCCAAGAGCGGAATGTGTTCGCGTTGCAACGCCCCGCCGCTAATCGTGAAGCCGTCTTTGTGCCGCGAAATCTCCTCCACCCACACGCTGCCGGTGCGGCGCACGCTTGTGTTTAATTTTTGGGTGAAGCGCAGAAACTCGTCGTGCCCTCGACTTAACGTATCCGCCAGCGTCAAATTTTTGTTGAGACGATCATATTCGTTTTCCAACTTATGCACGCGATCGACCGTGGCTTGATTGTTTTTAATCTGCTCTTCCAAACGATGGTTCTGTGCGCGAATCGCGCTGGCGTCATTTTTCAAACCGAGAATTTGCCAGGTGAAAAAAAACGCCATCACTCCCGTCAATGCGAGCAGCGCATAGCCGGCGTAATCCAGCTTGAGCACTTCTTGCTGATCTTTAACCTCGGAGGGCAAGAGATCAATCGGAATGAACGAAGCGCTTTTCGGCTCCAGCAGTTGCCACGCCAAACCAATCGCTACGGCGAACTCCGAGAACACGGCGCGCTGCGTTTCATTCGCGGGAAAGCTGCCGAGCTTATCCGTGGCAATATAACTCACATTCACGCCGGTGCAATGTTGGGCGAAAAATTCCTTGGCCCGCACGCGGCCGCCTTTGCCCGTGATCAAAATATTGTTGATCTCCGGTATCTGCGCTTCGTCCTGCTCGTAAATCAAGCGGCGATACACCACTTCCAAAACTTCGGGCGAGGTCGCGCTTTCGTTGATGAGCGAGCTGACGTGCAAAACTTCATTGCCGCGCAAAAAGATCAAGCGGCTAAAATCTTCTTCAATATAAATGATCGCCGTGATCTTGCCTGCTTCCAGCTCCACGCTGGCGCGCGCCAAATTGAGCAGCGCCAATTCCGTGGTTTGCATTTGCGCGAGATAAAGATTGCCTTTGGTGAAGCCCTTGATCTCGAGCAACAGCGACATGGTCGGCGGATGCTTTTCATAAAACATATTCAGGTTGGAAGCGCCATCCGCGGACTTGAGCAAGTATTGCGTGAGATTGAGACCCGCGTCTTTCTCCCCTCCGCCCAAGCGTTCGACCACGCTCATCGCCGGATTAAAGCCCGTGTTCAGCGGCGTGTGCGCATTATAGCTCACCATCGAGAGCGGCACGTTGAACCCGATCTTGATGCGCTTCTTGGTGAATTTATCGAGAAGTCCGTAGAGCACTTCGATGTTGCCGTTGTCCGGTTGAAAATCCTCTTGCGGCGTATTCACCTTCGTGGCCGAAGTATTCCGCAAGCCGAACATGTCCGCGGTCTCCGCGTCCTGCACTTCGGCCGCTTTGGGCGCGGCTTTTTGCGCTTCCAAAGAACTCTTCAGTTTGGCGCGTTCCAAGCCCTCAATGCGAATGCGACCCTTGTCATTCACCAAA
>CAYNDW010000381.1:3401-6433 GCA_964395375.1 uncultured Cytophagia bacterium | reverse complement strand
TTATTATAAGGAGACAGTTTAAATGACGTGTACCGTAATTTTGACCCCACAAAAAAATCGTGTCCGCGCTCAGGTTGCTGGGTTTCCCGATTGCACGATTGAAGCAAAAGACCGTGATGAAGTGCTTGCTTTAGTTAGGAGAGAAATAGAAGGCATTTTCAAACGCAGCGAGATTTTGCAGTTGGAAGTTTCAATCCCCGGGAATCAGCGGCGGAGCCAGATCAAAGGAATTAGGCCGCCCAACTTGGTGAGGTTCGAAGCGCCAAACTTTGTTAACGATAAAGAGCCGGCACGGAATAGCCTGAAGAATTACTACGGCATTTTCAAGGATGATCCGACTTTGTGGCCAATGATGGAGGAAATCGAAAAACGGCGAGACCGCGAAAGAGCACCGAGCAACAACAGCCGAAGGAAAAAATAAATTGTATCTATGGGACACAAACATTCTCGCTCATTATGCCAGCCAACATTCTATGCTTGCGTTGCACCTCCAGCAGGTTAAATGGAAGGAGATTGTATTGCCCTCGCCAACGGCTGCAGAGTTTCTCCGAGGGCGAATTGAATTTGCGCTGAAAGCGACGCCTGATCGCGCAGCGCTGGCGCATCGGCTGCTCAAGCAAAGCCAGCAGCTTATTGCGCAATTTGATGTTCTCCTCTTTGACGAACCGGACGCCGAAGCTCTCAAGATACTTTTGAAGAAATTTAAATCCAAAAAACGTTATGTCGATCTTATGATCGCGGCCATGGCAATTGCCGGTAATCATGTTGTGGTCACACGCAATACCAAGCATTTTAAGGATGTCTTGCAGCCGCAGCAGATCGAAAACTGGATTGACGAACCTCCGGTATAGTATCTTGCAGCGGCAGACTTCATAGCACAATATTCTTCGCGCCTACTTGCAGCCGCGCTGCAATCACCGCGCGCAGCTTCTTCAAGCTCACCGGTTTGCTCAAATAATCCGTCGCGCCCGCTTCCAAACAACGTTCGCGATCGCCAGGCATGGCAAGCGCGGTGAGCGCGATGATGGGAATCGTGTCCAAACCCACCTCGCTCCGCATGCGGCGAATCGCTTCCAAACCGCTCATGCCGCGCATTTGAATATCCATCAAAATTAAATCGGGCCGTTCTTCCCGCGCGCGCGCCAGCGCTTCGTTGCCTTCGCGCGACAAGCTCACGCGATACTGCTTGCCGAGGAGGTAATCGATTAGCGTTTTGCGATGGCTCTCATTGTCTTCAGCAATCAAAATGAGCGGCGCTGAAGTTTCCGCCATGACGTTTGCGCTGACGAGTACGGGCGGACGCAACGCAACAACGTTCGTGTTCTCGCCTTCCACATTCATGCCCTCCCCTTCCGGCGCGTGGAACACGGCTTCTTTTTGCCATGGCAGAGAAACCGTGAAGCGGCTGCCTTTGCCCGGCTCGCTCACTACCGAGACGCCGCCGCCGTGCAATTCCACCATGCGATGCACCAACACCAACCCCAAACCCGTGCCGGGATATTCGCGCGACAGGCTGCTGTCCAACTGCACAAAAGGTTGAAAGAGCTTCAACAAATCGGGCATGGAAATGCCGATGCCCGTATCCCACACGGTGAAGTGCATGACTTCATGTTGCGCTTCACTCCATACTTCCAAACCCACGGCTCCGCCCGCCGGCGTGAATTTCACGGCGTTGCTTAAGAGATTCACCAACACTTGTTTCAAACGCCGTTCGTCGGCGTGAATGATTTTTGCCGTGGGATCATAGTGCACGGAAATTTTGAGCTGCTTGTGCTGCGCCATTTGATGAATGAAGCGCAAGCTCGCGGCGCACACGGATTCCACCGAGATGGGATCGATCTCCAATTCGAGTTTGCCCGCTTCGATGCGCGAAAGATCGAGAATGTCGTTGATGAGCGAGAGCAAGTGCCGCCCGCTTTCCTCGATGTTCAAGAGCGCGTTGCGCTGGCTGTCATTGACCGCGCCATAGACCTGCTCGCGCAGCGCTTCGCTAATACCCAAAATGGCGTTGAGCGGCGTGCGCAGCTCGTGGCTCATGCTTGCCAAGAACTCATCTTTCAAACGCGCGGCGCGCGCCAGCTCGGCATTGGCAACGTTCAACGCCGCGGCGCGCTCTTCTTCCAAGCGTTTGCGTTCCTGTTGCGCGCGCGCTTCTTTGATGGCCACGGCCAAGTATTCCGCGATTTCGCGCAACGTCGCAATCTCGTGTTCGCGCCAATGATGCGGCTCCGGCGCGTCAAATCCTAAAATACCGACCAGATGCTCGGCATAATGCACGGGCACATAGAGCGCGGCGAGAATCTGATTCTCGCGCAGCAGTTGCGCCAGCGGCTGCAGCGCCGGTTCATGCAAAACTTCGGCGACGATCAGCGGTTCGTGCCGGCGGAAAATTTCTAAAACGGCGCGGGCCTCGCCGAGATCAATCTCCGCGCCGATCAAAGTGTGCATGCCATTGGGATCATGCGAATGCACGACGCGCAACAAGCCCTGCTCGTCAACCGTCGCGTAAGAAATGCGCAGGGCCGGAAAATGCTGATTGATGTGCTTCACCGTGCGCGCGATGATTTGCTCCACCGACATGCCCGAAGTGATGCCCGTGGCAATGCTGGTGAGCAGCTTGAGCCGCGTTTGGCTTTCGAGCAACGCGTGCTTGGCAAGCGTGCGGTCGGTGATATCGATCAAAAAACCGCGCAGTATTTCCGGCCCGTCTTCGCTGCGCACCGTGGAGACGATTTCACGCACCCAAAGGATGCGGCCCTCCGCGGTCAGCATGCGGTAGGCAAAATCAAAATCCGCTTCGTGCCGACAGGCTTCCTGGCAAAAGGCAAGCGCGCGCGCGCGGTCATCGGCGTGAAGATGCTCCGGCCAAAAATGCTCACGATACCAATCCTCGCGTGGATAGCCAAACAGCTTCACGGCTTGCGGCCCGATATAGGTGAAACGGCAAGTGCGCGCATTCGCTTCGAACGGAATAACCTTCGTGCTTTCCACCAAACGTTGGTAGCGCTCTTGGCTCACCCGCAGCGCATCTA
>CAYNDW010000381.1:0-3391 GCA_964395375.1 uncultured Cytophagia bacterium | reverse complement strand
GCGATAATCATTACCGCGACGCTGCCATTCTTCTTGCATGCGCCGGATATAGTCCGGGTTGGGTTAAAGCATTTCCATCGATTTCGGATTTCTGAAGATTTCGCGCGCGCTGTAACCGGTGACGCTTTCACTTTCACGATTCCACACCGTGATATTGCCCGCGTCGTCGAACGCATCGACCATCACCGGCATATTTTCCACCATGCGCCGCAAACGCGCGTCGCTCTGCCGCAGCGCTTCTTCCGCCTGCCTGTGCGCGGTCACCTCAACGTCCATGCAAATGACTTGCTTCTGCTCGCGTCCAAAACGAATGGGAAAAAGGGAAGACAGAACATGACGGAGCGAACCGTTTGCCGTGCGCGTTTGCCATTCGCGCAGGGGCACCGGAGTGTTGGTTGCCAATGCGGTCCGCACCAACGTTTCGAACTCGCGTGCGTCTTCCGGCGCTAACAGCAAGCCGTTTAAATTTTTGCCCAAGGCGGCTTCGGCGGTGAAACCGTACATTTCTTCTGAGGCCCGATTCCAAAATTTGACGACGCCGTTTTCATCATAACCTTGAATCGCGACCGCGGGCGCCAATTCGATGATCGCGGCAAGTTGCGAATAAGCCTCGCCCAATTCCAATTGCGCATTGCGCAAGGCCTCGACGATGCGCTTGTTTTCCGAGCTGTCGACCATGACGCCGCGCAGTTTGACCGGCCGGCCGTTTTCTTTTTCCAACGTCACGAAATTGCGCAACCAAATGATCCGGCCGTCCGCGGCGAGCATGCGATGCTCAAATTCCACGCTGCCGTTGGAAAGCGCGGCTTCCAAACAAAAGCGCAAATCCCAATCGCGGTCTTCGGGATGCAGATGCGTTTTCCAAAACGTTGGATCGGCCAGCCACAACTCCGTGGGATAACCGAGCAAGCGTTCCGCCTGCTTGCTGACAAACGTAAATTGCAATGAGCCAACTTCGACTTCCCACACAATGCCTTCAAGCGAGTTCACGAGGTCGTCAAATTCTTGCCGCGATTGCCGCAACGCCGCCTCCGTGCGTTTGGAGGCGGTGACGTCGAGCGCGATGCCCAATGCGCCCATAATGCCGCCGTTAAGATCGCGGAGCGGCTCAATATAAGTTTGATAAATTCGGCCCGCCCATTCTTGCTCGTAAGAGCAAGATTCACCCGCGAGCGCGCGCAGGTGTTGCGCGATCGGCAAGAAAGCCGCATCCGTGGTTTGAAAAAACTCAAACAGCGAGCGGCCGTTTATTTCACCGGGCTGGAGTTGTAACTCCGACAGCCCGGATCCCATCGAGGAGGTAAAACGCAAGTCGGAATCCGTGGTCCACAATACGGCCGGAAGCTGTTCGATGATGTGACGTAGTTGCTGCTCTTCGGGCTTGAGGGCGGACGTGGGCGCGCGCATAAAAGAAGTCTCTGGTGTCATAGCTGCACTGGTTTAAACAAACGGCTCCATTCACCTTCTCACAAGAATAAAGATCATGTGAACGTATTGCGGAAGGAGGAGCAATAAATCACGCCGCAGAATAATGCGCCGGCGTAACGTACTAAATGATCAGTCGGGTATGTGCCGACAACGGCAGGAAGTGCCGCGAGCAATAACCGCGGCGAGGGATACTCTTTCAGGTTAGCCGGGAAGCATTATGCCGGTCACGCGCTCTCCATGTCGCGCTACGATCTGTCCGAAAAAAGTATAACTTCAATTCCGTTGCCCAAAGGGCCAAGCTCCCGCAACAGCCAATGGTGAGAAGGAGTGCGAGTGTAACCAACTAACGGGGCAAGGGCAAAAAGAATTTCGCGTGGCGCGGCATATTGCAGTTATTTAAAATCACATTGGCAAAGCGCTTCGGCTAAACTATATTGTGTGGCGGAGGAAGGAAGTCTCTCAAAATATGAACGTCTATGGAGCATCCATTAAATAATTTGAGTGTGTCACAAATCGCAGGACCGGTTTATTCCCCTCAGCGTTGTTATTCAGGAGGAATCTTTTTCGGCATAAGCACTGTAGTTTGACTTAAAAAGATTCCTTCTGAATGACAGGGAAGGAGGGTGCTCCGGTGAAATGTAACACACTCAAATAATTTTCCCACTTGTTCCGCACGGTCATTCCCGCAATCTTTAAGCGGGAAGCCATTTTTACGCTCACCGAGATTCGATTTAAGCGCTCGAGCATGACGAATCACTAGCAGCACCGCAAACGAAGCGAGCATTCTTGTAAACAGGAGTCGGAGTGGAGGCACAAGCAACAAGTTTATGGCGCGATCTCCGTGAGGCCATTCGCGGCTCGCAACAGGATTTTACCGAAGGCAGCCTGGGCCGCGCGATTTTATTGCTCGCCGTGCCCATGGTGCTGGAGATGGTAATGGAGTCTCTGTTCGCAGTCGTGGATGTGTTCTTCGTCGCGCGTTTGGGCGCGGATGCGGTGGCCGCGGTGGGTATCACGGAATCGATCGACACGCTGGTGTTCGCGCTCGCCATTGGCTTGAGCATGTCCACGACTGCGATGGTGGCGCGCCGCATCGGCGAAAAAGATCACGAGGGCGCCGCAACCGCGGCGGTGCAAGCCGTTATTCTAGGAGTATTGCTGGCGATACCAGTTGCCGTCATCGGAGTCCTCTTCGCGCCGGATTTGCTCCGCCTCATGGGCGCGGAAGAGAGCATTGTCACGAGCGGCGCGGGCTATACGAAATGGATGCTCGGCGGCAATATCACCATCATGCTCATCTTTCTCATCAATGCCGTATTTCGCGGCGCCGGCGATGCGGCGATTGCGATGCGCGCGTTGTGGCTTGCAAATATTTTGAACATCGTGCTCGATCCGTGTTTCATCTTCGGCTGGGGCCCGTTTCCAGAAATGGGTGTGACCGGCGCCGCGGTCGCGACGAATATCGGTCGCGGCGTCGGCGTGCTTTATCAACTTTACGCGCTCGCACGCGGGCAGAGCAGAATCAAAGTGCCGCGCACGCAACTGCGCGTGGACTTCGAAGTCATGGGCCGATTGATTCGCGTTTCGCTCGGCGGCATCTTTCAATTTCTCGTGGCCACCGCAAGTTGGTTGGCTTTGGTGCGCATTGTTGCAATATTTGGCAGCGCCGCGCTGGCGGGATACACGATTGCGTTGCGCATCATTGTGTTTGCCATTCTGCCTTCATGGGGCTTGGGCAACGCCGCGGCAACATTGGTCGGGCAAAATCTCGGCGCGCACAAACCCGAGCGGGCCGAACGCGCGGTGTGGGTTGCGGGATTGTGCAACATGGCCTTTCTCGGCGTGATTGCCGTCCTCTTCATCTTCTTTGCAAAGCCGCTCGTGGAGCTTTTCACGCGCGATCCGGAGGTCGTGCCGCTCGGCGTCGATCGAGGCGCGATCCACGACTCGCCGGTCGGCGTCT
>CAYNDW010000380.1:0-6435 GCA_964395375.1 uncultured Cytophagia bacterium | reverse complement strand
TGCCTTTCTGCCACTTGGTCTCAGCTTGAATGATGCGCACCGTGCTGTCGTTTTTGATATCCACCGCGAAACCATGCAGCACTTGCGTTTGCACCTCTGCGCCGGTGATCGCGTTGAAATGAATCAGCGTGTCGTTGGCCGTGTAATCGATCAATTGAAAGCGTGGATGCGCGTTGTTGTGAAAGGCGGAGCGATTCTCGAACTCGACACGATAGAGATGATTTTCGAGCAACGAATCCGGATTCAAAATGCTGATGGACGCGGACCCGGTGCCGGGCCCGCTGTGCGTGGTCACTTCCACCTTGGGTTTGATATAACCCGCGGCCGGCGCGCGCGGCGTCATGGCTGCGGTGTTGATGTCGGTCTTCACGCGGCCGTTGATATCCACTTTGAAAATGCTCGTGCATTCGGAAGGCGGAATGCCCTCGAACTCGTTTTTGATGTTGATCGTGGAGAAACCCTGATCGTATGACACCACGGCGTAATAATACGTCTGGCCGTTTTGCACGGTGGTGTCGATGAAGGAGTGGCGCAAGCCCGAGTCTTTGCCGAGATCGAACAACGCGCCGTTGACGTTGACCGGATGCAAGCCTTGCACGTTATCGATCAAATCAAATTGCGCGAGGGGCTTGCGAAACGTGGCTTTGCCAAAGGCGTCGGTGATGATTTTGTTCTCGAGAAAATTCGGCTCAGTGCTGCGATAAACGCGATAGCCCTCGAAATTGAATTTCTGATAAAACGCATCAAAGGTTTTCTCGGCGCGATCATCCCAATATAAAGTCACGCGGCCATCGCCCGGCACGGCAGTGACAATGGGTTTGGCCGGCGGTTTCGCAAAGCGATAGTTCGCGTTATAAATCTGCTGCACGGTTTTCTTGCGGCGGAAAAGATCGTCCGTATCGATGCCGAAGATCAACGCCATGGAGAAGCGCTCGGTCTCGCCCGCCTCTTGCAACGTGCCGGTTTCAGCGCTGTACGAATCGCGGCCGTGCATGTGAAAAAGATAGGAAGAAAAAAAATTGGCGAGATTGACGCCGACCAACGTTTGTCCGTGCGGCGCGGGCAACGCCGAAAGTCCGCCCCAGTTCTCTTCATCGTTGTCGAGATCATACGGCGTGTGCGTCGGAAAAATTTTGAAGCCGGTGAGGCCAAGTTGGTCGGACTCGTCTTTATCGAGAATGCCGAAATTCGGCTCGCCTTGGTCGGGCCTGCCATTGGCTTCGCTGCCATCCGCATCGCGGCTCGTGTAGCCTTCGTCGAACGGCCCGATGCCATCGCTACCCACGTCGTCGTTCAACGGCTCGCCGTTGTCCCACACGCCGTTGGTGTTGAAGTCGCTATAGCTTTGCCAATTCGCATTCTCATCCGAATCCCAATGCGGCCGCCACGAGTAGCCGTAAAATTTGCGAAACGCGGCCGTGTCCTGCACCACGTCGATGAGCGAGGGATCTTGCAACGGATTGTCGATGAAAACGCGCGGCGCATTGTCGCGATGCTCATCGGTTAAACCGTCTTCGTCATTGTCGCGATGATCATCGGCAATGCCGGGACTTTCGAGAAACGCGTAACCGGAAAACCCAACGGGACTCCAGTTGCCGGGATTGCCAAAAGGCACGGTTGACCACGCATACGAAATGTCCAACACCTCATCGTATTCACCGGCATTGTTCGAGGAGTTGTCGTGACCGCCGATGCCCCAATCCACATATTGCGCGAACAACGTCTTCTCATAATCCGTCGTGCCCATGTTGGTGATTTCATAAAACCAAAAGATCACGTCTTCGGCGAGCACTTGCGACCATTGAAAACCGCGCGCGCGCACTTGCATGCCCAAGCCGCCGCGATCGGGATCATCGCGATCGGGATGAAAGTTGTGCCGCAAAATGTATTCGCGATCCTCGTGATCATCGAAGACAAAGTAGGTTTCGAGATCGGCATTCTGCACGCCTTTGCCGAAGAAGCCATTCCAGGCGCCGTCCCAATCAGAGGGACGATCGGGCCAATGATTCGGCCACGTGACGGGATTGTTGCTTTGCGCCGGACTCGATTGAAACGGATTGAAATAACCAGGGAGCGGCCACCAGCCGTAGGTCACACCCGTAGCTGGATCATAGCGCGTGTATTCGTAATAATTCGTTTCGAGCGGGTGTATGGTAGTGCCCGTTGGCGTTTTGGTTTCCGCTTGCACGATGATCGCGACGCCGTCGAGATAGGTGTGGCCGCTGCCTTTGGGCCAAACCCCGCTGAGCGTGGGCACATTGAGCCAATCCGCCACCTCGCCGAAGTTGTAATACACGGTCTGCACCAAGTTGCCATCCATGAAGCCTTTTTTGGTTTGGAAATGATCGCCTTTGTTTTTGTCGACAATGCGTTGCGCATGGGCGCTCGCGGGGATCATCGCCAAAAAAAGAAAGAACGGCAACGACGCTCGTATCAATCGTAACAGTCGAACCACAAGTGACCTCCAATCGGTAGTAGGCCATTTCAATTTTAAATAAGTTTTCTGCATTTCAGCATGGCATGCGTGTAGATATAAGGCGACTTCCAATAATTCTTTGTGTCCATGGTAACTTCACAGCGACAAAAAAAGCGGGGCAGCCATGCGTCAAATCTATTTTCTTCTCTTTGGTTTCTGCTATTTTTCATTGGGGACAAACGCAATTTCTCAACCGCAGACACTTTCGAACACATTTTCCACGACTGTATCGCTGGGATACGGTGGGCAATCCCTAAAAGATATCAATGCAGATATCATGGATGATGAGCAACTTCTTCAGAGTTTTGGGATACCTGTCGGTTTTAATACTTTTGGTGGCGCATTAGATTTAGGATTCGAGCTTGGCTATCATATTTCTCCTATTGTCTCGCTTGGTGCATGTCTAAATTACCAGGGAAATAAAATAACCGATTCATATTCCGATTTCTCTGGTTCGCTATCTATTGAGAGAAGTGTAAATATTTTCAACATAATGGGAAATATCGGATTATGGCTACCTACAGTGCCGGGTTTTCATTTTAGTGTAGGTGCAGGCATCGGCATAGGAAAAGCAGGCCTAGATCTCAGACTTGCAGATTTTTTTGATCCACGTAATAATCTTCAAACTGACGGAAATTGGAACGGAAACGGATTTGTAGCAGAAGGATTCACTGGTTATCGTGTGCATTTGGCACCCGCTTTCAATTTACTATTTCGAGGCGGCTATCGATATCGTAATTTAGGCCAGTTCGGCGGAAGTATACAAAGTCTTCAACTAGGAAATACTGTAGGACCTTATCAGAATAATGCTGGTCAGCCATTGGATTTCGACTTCAGCGGATTTTACTTCGTCACGGGTCTCAGTGTTTTCTTTAATAATCCTTCGGCACAAAAAGACGTGCTCAAAAACCCTGAAGATCAATGGGAAGATTTTACGTCATTACCTAATTTTCGAGCCGCTCGTCCGCAATTCGACAAATACAGCGCTGAACAAATACTGGCGATGTTCCGAAAAAAATATCCGTCTTTAAAGAACAAAAGCGATGATCAATTGATAAGAATGATTGAAGCCAAATATCGCAAGAAAATACAATTCCCTTAAAACAAACCACTAAACTATTGGGGTTGAAAAATGGACCTCCATGTCAAATTTGAAGATGCCGAACTTTGCGAAAATGACATAAAACTCATCTGTGAGCGCTTACAATTAAACGGCAATAGCCAATTCAGTGACATCTTGAGCAGGCTCGGCAAAGCAGCAATTCTAGAATACAAAGGAATGTTCATTGAAAAAGGCCTTCCCAAAAATGCAGATGTAGTATTGCAAGATAGACTGTTCTTTCTGATTACATATTATTATCAAGACAGAATTCCTACTGAGCAAGAAGTTTATTCTATTTTTCGACTCGACAAATCACAAAGTAAAAACCTGCTTCGAAAAACTCTCTCCCAATTCAAACCAAAAATCGCCAATCAAATCCGAAACACACTGATAAACGCACTTCAATCTGCCGAAAATGGATCAGTAAATAGGCCAGTTCAGATTTTAACAATATCATCTGACATAATCTTAGAGGAACTTAATGCAATCATAAGCCAAAAGGCTCCCGCGCTCGACAAAATATCAAGAAAGAAAAACTCTGCTGGTGAAGTTACATGTTCAGCAGATACCTACAATTTTCTGTGTCAAGAATTGAGGATTGCTAATAATCCTAACTCCTGAAAGAAATCAAATGAGACTATTGAATTTGATCAGGAAGCTGATGTTCGTCTTAAAATATGATTTCGGGTTTTTTACCTAAAACCCATATTCAGCATGGAATAGGCAAACGGCGTGAATTTGAATTTCAGCCGTCATTCTCGATATAGTCCTATCGAAAAACATGTGAAATCACGCAGGATTCAGATTAATGAGTGATATTTTATCTGGTATTAGCATCATAATAGCTATCATTGCTCAGGTACTCGGTCTCATCTATTCCGAAATTGACGAACATCTAAAAAAAGATTTGCCGAACAAAGAGAAAACACAAGAAAGGGCAAACAATAAGGAGCAGTTACTTAAACTTGCCTGTCTCAAAGTCGTACCTACATTCCTTGCATCCTCTATATTGTTTTATCTTTGCCTACCAACGTCAATAAAAATTATTAGCAATAGTGAACTAGACTTCTGGGATTTTTCTGTTGCCAATACTCTTTTTGTTCTAATAGATTTTTTTGGCCTTATCTATATTATTATTACAGGTAACCTATTAGTAAAATTAATAAGGAAAATCATTTCTCTCTTGTAATGCAATATCACCAACTCCATCTTTATCCGTGGGTCTTCATCTATTCGTTGGTAACTAAAACCCAAACGCCGCGCCCACCACCACCTGCCGCGGCGGACTATAAAAATCCAGTCGCGTGAAATATTCTTCAATCGTATTCACGCCGCGCACAACGGGCGACAGCGCGGATGACAACGTATAGCCCGCTCTGCCGGTGTCGCCGAACACGTCGCGTTCATTGGCAGTATCAAAGAGATTGAAAGCTTTCAAGAAAACCGAAACCTCGCGGCCGGTGAAGGACAAAGATTTCGTCACGTACAGATCGACATTGAAAAAGGCCGGGCGATTGTCGCTGTTCTCCAAGCCCGTGCGTTGATTCAACAATGACGGCGTGTACGGCAAGCCGGAGCCAATCTGGCCGATGAAGCTCGCAATAAAATTTTTCGGCGTGCCGAGCGTCACCGTGAAATTGAGCGAATGGCGGCGATCCCAATCGAGCGGCACAAGCTGCTTGTTCGGATCGATCGGCGGATTGGCCTGCGCCTTGTTGTAATCATCGTTGGGATCGGAAGCATTGCCGTGCGCGATTTGATACGTATAATCCACGGTCGCGCCGAGGCCGTTGCGCAGCCGTTTCTCCAACGCGAGCGTAATGCCGCGCACGTCGCCGTAATCGCGATTGATGTACTTGCCAAACTTGCGGAACTCGTTTTTGATATGCACCTCGTTGCCCAACAAGTTGCGAATGTCTTTGTAATATCCCGTCAGCGTCAAACCGACGTCCTCCGCCAGTTGCTGCTGCAAACCGACTTCATAAACCGTGGTGCGCTGCGGCTGCAAATCCGCATTGCCAATCGTCGAGCCGACGAACGCGGGAAAATCGCCGGTGAGCGGAATGCGATAATTGGGATTGCGATAGAGAAAATCAAACGGCGGAATTTGGAAGAAGTGGCCATACGAGACGTGCACGACGCCGCGATCGGTGATGGGATACGCGACGCCGAGGCGCGGACTGAATTGATATTTGGCCGAGGCCTTGCCGAAATAGCGTGAGGGAAACGGCGGCTGCAACAGATCGAGCACGGCCACGCTGTCGGGATGAAGAATGTATTCGCCGTCCGGTTGAAAATAATCGAAGCGCACGCCGGCATTGACCACGAGATAATCAAGCTCGATTTTGTCCTGCACATACGCCGAAGCTTGATAGGGTTGGCGTTTGTAGAGGTTGTTATCAAATGACCCCGGCGGCGATACGGTGGGCATGAATCCGCCTTGGGGATCGATGTGTACTTGAAAATCGTGATAGTCGAGCGTGTGCTGTTGCAACTCCGCGCCGAGCTTGACGAGATGCGTGGCGGTGATCTGGCTCGTGAGATCGAGCCTAGCGCTGTAGGTTTGCGCTTTATGCGTGAAGTGCCACATCTCCGTGCCGCCGGTGAGAAAGGCATTGCCGCTCACGTCGCGCATGCGCTGCGGATCGACATAGCGGGGATCGAGCGGATTCTCGAACACAAACTGTTTTGATTCCGTGGTGAAAGCGGAAGCGAGCAGATCAACGAACGTTGAGGCGCTGAACAGATGCGTGTAGGAGGCGCTGAACAATTTGCCTTCTTGTGCGCGGCGATAGTCGCCCTCGGGATTGAGCTTGAAGCGATGATTGTACTCGCGAAAATTTTGTTTCTGATAAAA
>CAYNDW010000379.1:0-6437 GCA_964395375.1 uncultured Cytophagia bacterium | reverse complement strand
CGCGGCCCGAGGATAATGCCCTGATTGATCGCCTCGCGAATACCGACATCCGCATAATCCCCGCCCTCTGTGCCGAGATCGCGCAGCGTCGTGAATCCGGCGCGCAACGTTTTCTCCGCATGAACCACGGCGCGCACCGTGCGCAACGCCAGCGACTCTTTGAGCACTTGATCATTCCACGAAGCTTCGTTATAAGGATGAAGCAAAAGATGGCTGTGCGCATCGATCAAACCGGGCAAGAGAGTCGCGTCGCCGAGATCGAGGAGTTTCGCATTTGTAGGCAAAGGCTCGCTCGCGCTTTGAATCGCTGTGATTCTCTCGCCGCTGATGATGACGATACGATCCGTGCGCATGACGCGGGCCTCGGCATCGAATAAGCGCGCCGCTTTGAGGGCGAGATGAAGTGTGGCTTCTTGTGCAGAAAGAATGGGAGGAAAGAGCAATGTGAAGCACAAAAATTTTGTCGTGCGCATAAGCAGCGCGAATACGTCATGAATTCCCCGCTTGAGGGAGGTGTTGTTGGGGCAACGGCATTTCTCAGAGTTTGGAGATTTCATTTCACCACGCCTCGAATATTCCAATTGATATTAATCGTCGTTCGCTGTCGCAACGTTTGCCATTGCCCATCGTCGGCGGCATAGAGCCAATCGCCGTCAGTCACCGCAGGGCCGGGATCGCAGCCGAGGGTCGCTTGCCGCGCGCTATGCGAAAACTCGAGGCTGATCCAAATGTCGTTACTTGTCAAACGCACGGGTTGCGCGAGCAAGTGCGTGTTCCATGTATGCGGCTGCGTCGCCGCCAACACGTCGGCGGAATACAACAGACTGCCCGGCGCGGCGCTGCTTTGCGCGCCATAAATTTTCACGCGCATGCTTTCCGGTTTGTTGGCAACATAATAGCGCACCTCGGCGAGATCGCGACCGGTGCGGTTCCCAATCTGTGTGCTCGTAAAGCGCGCAGCGGCTTCGTATCTGCCCGCCGCGAGAAACGGCGAGGAGTCTTGGTCTTTGTCATAGTGCAAGAGCGCTTCTTCGCCGCTCACCGGCCCCAGGGTGTTCTCGGTGCAGCGCAGAAACGCGACACTGAAAAGCATGATCGCGAGTCCGAAGCATTTTCTGGCGGAATGAAGTGAAGACGTTTTTTCCATGAGAGCTTTCTCACCAAAGTTTCGAATGTCGGCGCGGCTCTATTATACGCGTTTGAGATCACCTCGCCGCTTCCCATCTTTTCACCATTTCTTTCATCGTCTCCTCCAACGCCGTTACTCCCGCCATCGTTTGTTGCGTCGGCCGCGCGTCCGCGCTGTGCAAAATATTCAGCAGGTGCAGAAATTTATTCTGCAAACCAACAATCGATTCTTTATCGGCGGAAGCCGCGGTGATGCTGCCATAGAGAAAATCCGGGTTGCCCGGCTGGCCTTCGCCACGCAGCGTTTGCAACGCAGCACTCTGCTTGGTATTGCGTTTCGTAGCGGCGTTTTGCAGAGCCGCCTCCATCGCCTCGCGGATTTTTTGCAGTTGGAGATAGCCATTATAACAAGCGCGCGAATAGTCGGTTTGCAATTGTAAGTCTTCCGCATCGAGGCGCACGCGCGGATCAAGACGAATGTCGAGCGGGCGTTCGAGAATAACGCCGTCCACATTCAAGCGCACGGTGTAACTTCCCGGAGGAACGAACGGGCCAAGCGGGCCGCTCGGCGTGCGGCGATAAACCGCGGCAATCGCAAACTCGCGCTCGCTGCCCGGCGGCGGCTCGTGGCGCAAATCCCAAACGAAACGATGATGCCCCGTCGAAGTCGAAAGAATTTGTGGCGGGCGAATCCAATACGTCGGATGCGGAATCGCGGTGGTGTCGATCTCTTCGGCTTTGTCGCTGCTCGCGAAGCGTCGCACGATTTCGTTTTTATCGTTGACGATTTCAAGCTTCAGCTCTTTCGCATTTTGCTTCAAATGGAAATCGATGATCGCGCCGTCCGGCGGATTCTGCCCGGCAGGCTCTTCCGGCGGCAGCGGCGTATCGGAAAACATGTTCCAGCGCACGCGCGTGGCCTGCGGCGGGCTGAAGAGATGCACCGGCACCGTCGTCGCGTTCGCCATTTCGCGCAGCGGCGCAAAATTATCGAGAATCCAAATCGACCGGCCGTGTGTGCCGATCACGAGATCGTTTTCATGAATCACTAAATCGCGAATCGATGAGGCCGGCATGTTCATGCGTAGCGACTGCCAGCTCTCGCCGTCATCCGCGGAAAAATAAACCGCGCGCTCCGTGCCGGCGAAAAGTAGACCCGGCTGTTGTAAATCTTCGCGCACGACATTGACCGGCCCCATTTCATGCAAGCCGTTGACAATGCGTTTCCACGTCGCGCCGCGGTCATGTGTGCGATAAATGTGCGGCCGCATATCGCTGCGCCGAATCGCATTGATCGCAATGTACGCCGTTTGCGCATCGAAATGCCCGGCGTCGATTTGCGAAACTTTGTCCCACGCTCGCAACTCCGGCGGCGTGACATTTTTCCAAGTAGTGCCGCCGTCGCGCGTGACATGCACGAATCCATCATCGGTGCCCGCCCAAATCGTGTTGACTTCGCGCGGCGAAGGCGCGACCGCATAAATCACTCCGCGACGCGGCATGCTCGCAAGTTGTGGCGTGCGAAAATCGCCAATGCTCTCCGGCACTTCGGGTTGCTCGCGCGAGAGATCGGGACTAATGATTTGCCATTGCTCGCCGCCGTTATTTGTTTTCCATAAAACATTGGTGGCGAATAAAAGCATCGTCGGATCAGCCGGATGAAACAGCAACGGCATGGTGCGCAATATTCGATACTTCCCGGAGCGTAAGGCTTCAGGCGCAACGTTTTGCGTTTGGCCGGTTTTCTTGTTAAAACGCGTCACGCGACCGCCGTACACGATATCCGCATTCAACGGATCGGGCGCGACATACGCGTATTCATCCGCGCCCACGCCGATGAAATCGCGAAAGGAAATTTGCCCGCCATTACCGCGGCTTGCGATGCCGATCGCCCCGCTCTCCTGTTGGCCGCCATAAACCCAATATGGAAATTGATTGTCCGTGCTCACGTGATAAAGCTGCGCCGTCGGTTGATTGTACCACGAGCTCCACGTGCGCCCGCCGTTAACGGTGATCGTCGCGCCTTGATCGGTGGCAAAGAGCATGATGTCCGGTTGCAGCGGGTTGATCCAAATGCGATGATAATCATCGCCGCCCGGCGCGCCTTTGAGCGACATCCACGTTTTGCCGCCATCGTTAGAACGATACGAGGCAATGTTGCCGATGAAAACGACGTTCGGATTTTTCGGATGCACGCGCACTTCGGCGAAATCGCTGCCGCGCCCCCACAAGCGGCGATCGTTGCTCACGAGCGCCCAACTTTCGCCCGCATCATCGGAGCGATAGATGCCGCCGTTTTCGCGGCTATCAACGGTGGCATACATACGTTTCGAATTGCTCGGCGCAATGCCGACGCCGATGCGACCGAGGCCCTGTGCTGCAGTGGGAAAACCTTGCGCGAGCCGCCGCCAAGTGTCGCCGCCGTCAATGGATTTGTAAAGGCCGCTGTTGGTTCCGGAAAAGTTCGCGTTCTCCCACGGCCCGTCGCGATGTTCCCACATATCGGCAAAAATAATTTGCGGATTGTTGGGATCGAACTCGACTTGTATCGCGCCGGTGTTGTGATTGATGTAAAGAATTTTCTGCCACGTGCGCCCGCCGTCCGTCGTGCGAAACACGCCGCGCTCTTCGTTCGGTCCGTACGGATGACCGAGTCCCGCGACGAAAACAATATCGGGATTCGTCGGATGCACAATGAGCCGCCCGACTTGCTGCACGTCCGCGAGTCCAACATGCGCCCACGTTTTGCCGCCGTCCGTGGATTTGAAAATGCCATCGCCAACGCTGAGATCGGGACGGTGCAGACCTTCGCCAGTGCCGACATAAATGACCTCCGGCTGCGACGGCGAAACCGCAATATCGCCGACTGAGCCGGTCGGCGCCTCGTCGAAGATCGGCTTCCACGTGCGGCCGTAATCATCCGTCTTCCACACGCCGCCGTTGTTGACGCCGATGTAAAAGACATTCGGTTGCGTGGGCACACCCACCGCGCCAACCGTCCGTCCCGCGCGGAATGGGCCGATGTTGCGGTAGCGGAGATCTTGGTAAAGTGAAGGATTGACGGATTGTGCTGCGACGGAGGAAACGAGTAGCAGGAGGAGGAGAAGAGTTTTGGGGCGCATAAGTCAAGAGAGGTGATTTGTGCGATGCGGTTTGCTGGTTTTGGTCGCAACGAAGAAAAAGCCTTTGTTTCGCGCCGCACAAATTACTATCTTTTTTCACAAGCGCAAGGAGATTGAAGCTGTATAGTGCCACACTCAAAGAAGCGACGCGCACGCTAGGCAAATGAAATTGGCATGCGTTTAAACGTAACAAAGATTGTATTTCATAACAGGCTGGCAAGGGCAAGGCACCGCTTACGTCTGCTGCTTTCGGAAAGTATAAAAACTAGAAAATAGTCTTTTAGAGAGGGCGTTCAGTTCATTGGTGAAAGAGTTTTATGAACCGCAGGCGCCGCGTGGCAAGAGCAAAACTGAGCTTTGATTCTTCAACGTGTAATCGTTAGATTGAAAACGGATAATTTAGAAAGGACTGAATTGACATGGCAAACCACGTTGTAGAAGCTACCGTCAACATCGGTATAAAAGATCTGGAGCAGCTCATCCGCCAAGCGGTGCGCGAGGAAATGACCGAGATTGTGAGAAAGCAGCCAAGTGTTTTTTATCTTGAGCCGAAGACGCCGCTTTATGAAGACATGAAAGCAATCCGGCGGATGAAGAAAAGCGGCAAAGCCAAAGTCTACTCAAGGCGGGAGGCCTTCAGTGGTTAAGGGAACGTTTGCCTATCAAGATTCCTACCTCAAAATCTTCATTAAGAACTACGGCAAATTCAAAAACCTGCAATCACGCATTGACAAGAAGTGTGAGCAGGTGCTCAAAAATCTCTATTCCGGTACAGAGTTCCCCGCCGATGCGACGCACGGCTTGAATCTGAAGGGTTGCCGCAGCATTCGACTTGATCGCAATGTTCGTATCATTTTTATCGTTTGTGAAGAATGCCGCCGTTTCAAGGATTGTGAGTATTGCTTTTGCGAAAACCTGCCCGACAATACCATCGTGTTCCTGACCGTTAATATCCACCAACGTGCATACAAGCTGACGTAGTTCAGTCGCTTTTTTACGCCTTCAACCGGAGACCACCTATGCGCGAAACTATCACTCGTCATGAATTCCTGCAACAAATCGCGCTCACCAGCGCCGCGTTTATGTTGTCATCGCTCAAAGGCATGGCAGCCGCGGATGATAAAAAGAAAATCAAAATCGCCCTCATCGGCTGCGGCAGCGTTTCCGGCATATACTTGCCGCATCTCTCCAAGTCGCCGCACATTGAACTCGTGAGCGTGTGCGACATCATTTATGAGCGTGCGAAAGAGCGCGCGGCGCGTTTCAACGTGCCACACCATTATCCGCATATTGCGGAACAACTCGCCGGTGCCGCGTTCGACCTACTCGTGAATCTCACGGACATGCAGGAGCATGGCAGATTGAACCAGCAGGCATTGCTCGCAGGCAAGCACGTGTGGAGTGAAAAGCCCATGGCGAACACATACAAAAAAGGCAAAGCGTTGCTAGATCTCGCCAAAAGCAAAGGACTGCGCTTGTGGGGCGCGCCCGCGGTCGTGAACAGTCCGCAGTTTGCGTTTATGTCGAAGGCTATTCAAGAAGGCAAGCTCGGAAAAATTTCGTCGGCGCATGCGCATTACGGACATCTCGGTCCCACGTGGTCCGCGTTCTTCTATGAAAAAGGCGGCGGCAGCTTGCCGGATTTAGGTGTGTATAATCTCGCGTCGCTCACGGGCTTGCTCGGCCCGGCCAAAGCGGTCATGGCCATGACGAGCATCGTCACGCCCACGCGCACGACCGACAACAAAGGCGAGATCAAAGTTGAAGCGGAAGACAACGCGATGGTATTGCTGGAGCACGGCAACGGCGTGATCTCGCACGTGCAATGCGGCTTCAATTATTTCGATCCGTATGGCCACGAGGGCACGGGACAAACGCAGCACACCATTTCAATTTGGGGCACGCACGGCAACATGGGTTTGGTGGGATATGATTGGGCGCCGTTCGGAGTGGATTTGGCAACGGTCGAGGCGGAGAAGCCGGTGCGCTATGTGCCCGCCCCCGGCGAGTATGTTTGGCAGCAAGGCGCGACGGTTATTTCCGAAGCAATGGTCGCGGGCACAGAGCCTTTGATCAACGCCGAACATGCGTTGCATGTGTTGGAGATTATCGAAGCCGCGCGCGAATCGGGCCGGGGCGGAAAGAGAATCGCGTTGCAGTCGAAATTCAAATGTCCGCTGGTGTGAT
>CAYNDW010000378.1:4594-6437 GCA_964395375.1 uncultured Cytophagia bacterium | reverse complement strand
GCTTTGTTCATCGCCTTCCCAGCGGCACAGGCCCGCGCTGGTCGCAATCCACAAGGTGCCGGAAGAATCTTCCGTAACGTGATTGATGAAATTCGAGGGCAGCCCTTGGGCGCCGGCAAAAGCACGCACGTTGCCGTCTTTTCGAATACAAGCCAACCCGCCTTCCGTGCCCACCCAGATATTTCCACCTCGATCTTCAAAGATGCTGCGGATGGATAAATTCGGCAGCCCGCTTTCGAGTGTGAAAGCTGTCATCGCTTCGCCGTCATAACGCGCCAATCCGTTTTCAAAAGTGCCGAACCAAATTTGGCCGGCGCGATCTTGATAGACGACGTCGACTTCACTTTGCGGAATGCCGTCCTTGGTGCCGTAGGCGTGGATTTGGAGTTGTTGGGCGAGGCCAACGGAGTGGAGCGCGAAGAGAACGACAAGTGTGCGGAGTGAAAAGTTTTGCTTCATAAAAAATTGAGGGGAGAAGAACAGCCGTTTGAAATGTGAATCTGATTTCGAGGTTGCTGCGTTGGTTCATGTTCAGCCACGGCTTGGCCGTGGCTTTATTCGTCTCGCATGCCACGGCCAAGCCGTGGCAGATCGGATCGGAATATCGAACTTGATCGTCAAAACTTATTGGACTGCAACAAGGAGCCTGGTTTCATAAACGCCGCGAAGATTTGCGCCGCAATCGCGGCGATCGCACCGTGCGCGCGCTCATGCTCGGCTATGCCGCGCGTCAAAACTACGAGCACGCACGGCCCGCGCTCGGGTGGATATAAAATCGCGGCGTCGTGATCAATGGCGGTGATGGAGCCGGTTTTGTTGGCGATGATAACGTCCGGGGGAAGCCCGCGAGGAATATTCTCACGAAACTTTTGCGCTTTAAGAATCTCGATCATCTCACGGCAAGAGGCCGGACTGGCGGCGCGCGCTTCGGCGATCGCGGCCATGATGAGCATGAGCGCTTGCGCGTCGGTGCGATTGTTCAATCCCGCTTGAAAGGCTTTGCCATCTTCCACGCCGCGCAGCACGTGCATGTTGTGAATGCCGAGTTCATGCAAAGTAGTCATCACGTTCTTGGCGCCGACAATTTCGATCAACAAATTCGTGGCGAGATTGCTGCTCACCGTGATCATGGCTTCAACGAGTTGTCGAATGCTTTGTTTATGGCCGAGCGCTTTATAGACCGCTTCATCGCTGTCATCCGCGAGTTCCAAACCATACGGCGAGCCATCCACAATGCTGGCGAATTGATTCTTCACCAGCACGGAATCGGCCAAATGCAACTTGCCGCGCTCGGCTTGGCGAAAGACTTCGATCATCACCGGCACTTTCATCGTGCTCGCCGCGTGCATGGTCAAATTGGGATTAAAAAAATACTCGTGGCCGAAAGTCAAATCACGAAAGGCGATGCCGAGTTCGGCATGCAGAGTGTCGGTAAGCGCTTTGAAGAAAGCGTCGAGGCGCTCGTGTGTAGAATCAAGCTTGGTAGCGTTCATTGTCGAGGGTGAGGCTTGGCGCGATTGCGCGCGGGCTTGAGGGGAAAGCAAACACAGCAGGAGCATGAAAAAACCGCAGGCGCGGGCTTTTCTTTTTTTAAAAAAGAAAAAGAGCGCGGTTTTCATATGAGGCTCGAAATTTCATTCGCGTGCGGGAAACGGTGCGCTTGGTATTTTGAAAAAATCAGCTTGCCGTCTTTTTTAACGTCGAAAATGCCGCGGCTGCCTTCAATCAGAGTGATCTCGGCGTCGGGATATTGCTTCGCTAATTCAGCCTTCAGACCGGAGGCTTTGGGAAGGTAGTTTCACTGCACGCAATATTGAATTTCGATCTTCATGCTCCATCCTCC
>CAYNDW010000378.1:0-4494 GCA_964395375.1 uncultured Cytophagia bacterium | reverse complement strand
GAAGGTAGTTTCACTGCACGCAATATTGAATTTCGATCTTCATGCTCCATCCTCCGTCATTATGTACCGCGACATTGCTGTCGCACGCACCATTGCCGCGCGCCATAAATGTCGCGGTACGTTTTATTTCACGCCAAAACTTCTTCTAACAGCTCTTCCTCTTCTTCAACAAAGCCCGGCTTGCCGTGGCCGTTGTTGCGCTCCAAAAGATTTTCCGGATTGAGCGCGCGCAATTGCGGCACCACGAAGCGCCCGTCTTTGCGAATGAGAACGTCGTCGAAATAGATTTCGCCGCCGCCAAACTCCGGCGTTTGAATCATCACGAGATCCCAGTGCACTTGGCTGCGATTGCCGTTGTCGGCATGATCATAAGCATTGCCGGGTGTAAAGTGGAAAGAGCCGGCGATCTTTTCATCAAACAAAATGTCGAGCATGGGCTTTTTGATAAGCGGATTGAAGCCCAAGGAAAACTC
This sequence comes from uncultured Cytophagia bacterium, assembly GCA_964395375.1. Taxonomy (GTDB): domain Bacteria; phylum Zhuqueibacterota; class Zhuqueibacteria; order Zhuqueibacterales; family Zhuqueibacteraceae; genus JABWAN01. The sequence goes on along the minus strand of CAYNDW010000378.1, from coordinate 4,021 downwards.
GCCAATGTAACGCGCGCCGGTGTCGGTATCCAAAATTTCGTTGAGACGCTTGGCCTTGTCCGCGGTGGCGCTGATAATTTTTCCGTTCTTGAACACGAATTCGATTTCAGAAAAAGGCACGCCTTGATAAATGGTGGGCGTGTTGAAATGAATTCTGCCGTTCACGGAATCGCGCACAGGCGCGGTGAAGCATTCGCCATCCGGAATGTTATATTCGCCGCCGCACGGAACCGCGGGGATGCCTTTGATGCTGAACTCCAAATCCGTGTCCAGGCCAACGAGACGAACGCGGTCTGTGCGTTCCATGTATTCTTTCAAAGCCTGCATCGCGTGCGACATGCGGCCATAATCCATGGTGCAAACTTCGAAGTAGAAATCTTCGAACGTTTCCGTGCTCATGCCGGCTTGTTGCGCCATGGAAGCGTTGGGATAGCGCAGCACCACCCACTTGGTCTTCAAACGAATGTCATGATGCACGGGCTGAAACACATGCTTTTGCAAATGGCGCATTTTGGAAACAGGGACATCGGACATTTCGCAAATGTTGAAATTGCCGCGGACGCCGATATAGGCATCCATCTTTTGCATGCGATATTTTTCCAAATCGCCCATGAGCTTGAAAGCGTCTTCGCCATATTTGCGATACATTTGGCGCAAGACGAGGTTGTGTTTCAACTCAATCACCGGGATCGCGCCGCAACGAATTGTGGCCTCGATCAATTCATTCACAAATTCATCGGGAATATCGAACGCTTCGATGAGAACACGTTCGCCTTTTTGCAACCTAGTCGAATGCGAAGTCAAGACTTCCGCTAAACGTGCCAGCCGAGAATCTCTCATAACTCTGCCCTAGTTGAAGTTCATGGTGCGGCTTTCCTGCCGAAGCCGTCAGCCATCGTTGTATGCAGGAAACGCGGCGAATATACCGAATGACCCACACTTTGTCAATAATACGGACGCAGGTAAATATGTAAGTGCTGCCTGAAGTGGTAGAAGCGAACGGAATAAATCTAAATCCGCCCAGAACGGCAATTCTTATACCGACAGAGTTGGGAAGTGGACTTCCTGCCCGAATGCGCTTACGCAACTTATTTCATTAACCACTATAATTGTAGACCAAGAAATTCTCACTTCGCTCTCAGATTCGATAACCTATTCTAAATTAGGAGCTCCTTCATGGATGATCAGAGCTTTTTCTTACGCCGTTGCCAAGCTCGAAACACGATTGTTAAGCAACCGCTCCGCGCGGCAATTCCTCATTGTTCTTTGCCCAACTTAGGGCATGCCTCAACCAAAAACTGTATCAACTTGATCTGGTGTGTCTTTCTTTTAGTCACCGCTGCGGTGAACATATCAGCGCAAGAAATTGCCAATCTCACAGTGCCAGATCAAACGCAGGTTTTGGTGAGCGAGTCTCTACGCTATCGCATGCTTACTGGCTCGCTCGAAGTGGGCCGCGTTACGGTCAACATCGTCAATGAGAGCCACGACGAGTTTGTTCATATCGTCGAATCGGTAACGGGGCTTATCGAGCGTACGACGACTCTTCTTATAAAAAAGGATTCGATTTTAAGCTCGAATTCCAGCTATACGATTATGTCAAAGGCAAGCCTGACGCAAGAAATTCAGCTACAATACGAATCGAATACAGTAAGCGGCACGGTGGTTCAGCCTGAGAGGTCTGGCGGAGCAAGGAAAGTAAACGCAACTTTTTTTTCAAAAACGGAAGACTATTACATTGTACCGTACTTCTTGCGGAGTTGCGTGTTACAGAAAAATCGGGTGATAAAATTTCCAGTGTATGAGGCGCTGCGCAATCGCGTGGAATTAGCGCGGGGTTGGGTGGTCAAACTTGAAGAAGTTGAAGTGCCAGTGGGGAAGTTCGCGTGTTATCGGCTGGAGGGATTTACGGGAAATCTGCGCTGGATTTTATTCTTCGACAAACAATTTCCCCATCGTCTTATCAAACAGCAATTCCCCGCATTGTATCTTCAAACCGAGTTGATTGAGGTGACGCCCAACACCTGAGAAAAGCCTTACGTGTGCTGCCACCACGCGCAAAATTTTAGAAAAACCCCGTGTCATTTCTTCCGCAACTGCTGTAAGAATGCTTGCCCGGAAGATGAAAGCGGCGAGTTGATACTTGCAAGCAACGTCATCGCTTCTTCTTTGCGGCCTTGCTTAAACCAGCAAACGGATAGAAAGAGTTTGAGTTCATCATGAATTTTCAAATCTGTGTTGAGAAACCGCGATAAAGCTTCGCCGGCGGACTTGTAGTTCTTATCGTTTTGGTAGATCGGCTGAATCTCATCGAGCGCTGCTTGCAGCGTCGGGTTCTCAGTCAGTTTTAAGTCTTGCGGCCAATCAAAGTGCGTTGATGTCGCAGCGGGGAGGGTTGTCTTCATGGGAGTGGGTGCGACGACTGCGTCCATTTCATGGAGATTGGTTCCAGAGCCCCCGATGATCTTCAGCAATCCCAAAGAAGTCGAACTCAGAAAAACGACCAACAGCGCGTATCCGACGAATGCTTTGATTGCTCCGCCCTCGCTCCAAGCCAAAGCGAGATTTCTGATCCAGCGATTAAATTGGTACTGCATCGAAGCAATGAACTCAAGCCGATGTTGTTTGGGATGGGCGAAAACGATTCCTCCCTGGCCGTGCATGGCTAAGATGGTCTTTTCATAAAACAGAATCTCCGAGGCACATTCGGCGCAGATAAAATAATGCTCTTCAAATGCTTCTTGCGTTTCGGAGTTCAGTTCCTGGCGGACATATGCTAAGATAGTTTCGTTGCGATCGCGATAGGTGCAAGACATGGATACCTCAAACTAATTGTGTTGCTGTCATGGAAACAGGGATTTGAACACTGGATCTTTTTTGCAAAGCTTGCGAAGCCGTTTGAGACCGTCAGATTTATAGTTGTAGACTTTGTCCCGCGGCAGATTCAACTGCTTTGCAATCTCTCCTTCTTTGAAGCCTTTGTAGAAAGCTAACTCCAAAACCTGGACATATTTTTTCGGAAGCAGAGCCAGCTTTTCTTTCAGCAAACGCGCCAATTCATTCGCCTCGGCTTGATCGTGAAAGATATCGCCAATGCTATCCGCGAACTCCAACGGAGCCGTACGACGCAGATACCGGCCGCGCTTGCGGAAATAAGTTTGCGCCACGTTCTTGGCAATGCCGATGAGAAAAGTGCCAGGCTCGGCATTGTTGCGCGCTTCATAATTGTGAAAACTCTGCAGCGCGGCCACCATCGTCTCCTGCGTTACCTCGTCTAGATCAACCCCGTCAATATACCATTTCTTTTTAAGATAGTATTTAACGAGTTGGCGTTGCGAAGCAATCCATTCCGCATCGACTTGTGGGATACTCTTGGAGATGTTTTCACCTGCTAGAAAGGACATGCCGTTCTACTTACTCCGCGCTACAATTCGCCGCAAGATAAAATTATTTTATGAAACTTCAAATCACTTGTGAAGAATGAAATGTTTTTTATGTCTCATCTAATAGATTCGGAAAACAAAATAATCGGTTCGGGCCCAACGCAATTGGCGAGGCGACCGCGTTGCTACGTAAATGCCGCGGCTGGTTGCGTGTAACTGATTTTTTTGTTGCACTCTGCGCGCTTGGTTCAAGAGGTGTAGAGTGGTCGGCCGACTGTCCCGCATCTTCAACTTATGTTTTGGATCGTCTAAAACAAGGAGTAAGATTATGCGTACAGTCAAGTCATTTTTGGCGATTTTGATGCTACTGGCATTGTTGGCGTGTTCCGCTTCTTCTCCCATTGCGCCGGAAGTTCAGCCCTTGAAAGTTAATTCCACGAATACGACGGAAGAAGGAACCTGCACGACTTGTCCCCCTCCTCCTCCGGGCGGAGGCGGCTGGTATTAAGCTCAGACTCGGTTGCAAAGGTCTCACGCCCGTATGATGAAGAAAGCAGAATGCGGCACCGGCATAGAGGCGTTCGGCTTTCTTTTTCTTCCTCAAGCTTGATTCTACGAGCACAAAGTTCATGAGAGCT
>CAYNDW010000377.1:0-6449 GCA_964395375.1 uncultured Cytophagia bacterium | reverse complement strand
CCGGGCATGGCCTCCATCGCGTTGCGCACGAGGTTGTGAAAGACCTGGAGCAGCCGATCCTCGTCGCCAAGAATCGGAGGCAGGCTCGGATCATACCGGCGCACGATCGTGATGGTCTTCTCGTCGAAGGCGATCGCGCCGGCGCCGTTGTTGCCATTATCCGTTGCGCGGATCGTGACCGTGAACGTGCCGATCTGTTCAGAGGTCGGCGTCCAGGAGACGACAGCGGTCCCGTATTGCACCCCGGGCGCGATCGTCGCGTTGGTCGGCAAGCCGGTCATCGTGAAGGTCAGCGGATCTTGATCGAGATCCGTCGCCCTGACTGTCAATTGCAGCGGCTGGCCGATGACCGCGACTTTGTTGCCGATGTGCTGGAGCACCGGCGGCTCGCTCGGTGAATCGACTTGGACGACGAACGTCTCAACGGCGCGCAGGATCGTCGCGGCGCCTCCACCGTCGCCGTTGTCGACGGCATAGAGCGTGATCGTATAGTTGCCGCGATCGCCGAAGACCGGCGCGAAGCGGAAGGTCCCCTGCCCGTTGCCCAGATCCTGGAACGTGGCGAAGCGCGGGAGCGGGGCCTCTTCAGGCACGAGGGTACCCTCGCCGGACACTGCAATGAGCGTGAGAGGATTGCCGTCGGCATCGGTCGCTTGCACCGGCAGATCCAACGTGGCCCCGCGATTGACGACTTGATTCGGAATGTCCGGCAGCACCGGCTGACGATTGACGTTCACAACGGTGATTGGAATCGTCACGCTGGAGGTCTTATTGATCCCCGTGCCGTCGCCGTTGTCGGTCGCCGTCACGGTGACGCTGTAGGTCCCCGCCTGTGTGAACGTCGGCTTCCATTCCAGTTGCGCGGATACGGGATCGAACGTGGCCCCCGTCGGCAACCCAGTGATCGTGTACGTGACGGTCGGATCGGTCTCAAGCAATGGTGTGAGCGTGCCGTCGAAGAGCCGATCTTGCGGAACGAATCCGGGATTGTCCGGATCGAAGGCAAAGGTGCGGACGAAGAGGGTCTGGTTTTCGAGGATCTCGAGCGTGCCGAATTGATCGAAGACGGGAGCGGCATTGACGTTCGTGATGGTGATGGTCGTGTTCTGTGTCGTGACGTTGGTCCCGTCGCTGACGCTGAACGGAATCGTGTACGTGCCCGCCTGCGTAAAGCCGGGGGTCCATTCGAAGACGCCGGTGGCAGGATCGATGGTCGCGCCGCCTGGCAAGAAATCGCTGAAGTAGCGGAGGTCGTCGCCTTCCGGATCGGTCGCCGACAGTTGAATACGGATCGGCTCGCCTTCGCGCGCCGTGCGATCGGCTGGCTTGGCCAGCGACGGCGCGTCGTTCACCGGCGCGACAAGGATCGTGAAACTGCGGCTGACGGTATGCGGCCCATCGGTCACGCTCAGCACGATATCCTTGTAGGTGCCGGCGGACTGCGATCCCGCCTTCCAACTGATCACGCCGCGAGCCGCATCGAAACTTGCACCAGGCGGCAAGTTGTCCGCGTAAAACACCAGTGGATCGGCATCCGGATCGGCGGCCACGAGGCCCAGCTCGAACAGATCGCCTTCCTTGATCCGATATTCCTTGGCTACAGGCAGCACGACCGGCGCGGCGTTCACGCCGGTGACGACGATGCTGTAGGCCTGCGCTCTATAGGCGCCGCGCGAGTCGTAGACTTGCACGACGACCGAGGCTTGTTCCGGACTGGTTATCGTGGGCGTCCAGCTCACGAGACCGGACGCGCTGATCGTCATGCCGTCCGGCGCGGAGGCCAAGAAGTAATTCAATCCGCCATTCTGCCCTCCCCCGCCAGGGGGGAGGGTGGCATCCGGATCGTTGGCCACGACTTGATAGCTATAGGCGGTTCCGGCTGTGGCAGTCGTTGTCGGTGTCGATGTGATGATCGGAACGATGTTTGCCGGCGCGATCGCGTAGATACCGTGTCCGAAGTCCGCGCGTTGCGCGAACGGATTGTTGATCGTCACGGTCTGGACGACCGTCGATTCGCCAGGCCGCAAGATGCCGCCTGCGACGGCGGCGCTCAGATCGAGCAACCACAGCCCGTTGCTGAACGTCGCGCCGATCGGCGCCCCTTGGAAATACTGCGACGGATCAAGGACCAACCGGACCGGCACGAGCAGATCGTTGGCCGTCGTGTTTGTGACCCTGACGTCGTAGGAAATTGTCGCGTTGGCCCGATCCGATCGGACGTTCAGGAAGTCGAGTTGCACCTTCGTGGAGAAGTCCGACACGGTCGTGAACGAGACTGTGAACGGCGATAGCAGGCTCAAACCGGCGGCGCTCTTCACGGCGGTCGCCACCGTCAGACTGTAGGTGTCGGTCTGCAAGGCGTCGATGTCGAGACGCGCAGTCCTGGTTGCGGCGTCGTATTGCACCGCTTTGATCGTGACCGCTCCAGCCGCCTGGCCGGTCAATTGGAAGTTGGCCGGGTTCAGGACAGAGTTCGTGCTCGCATCGGCCAACATATCTTGATCGAACCGGACGGTGACCACCCCGATGGGTAAGGGCGCGAAGCCTTGATTGACCGGCGTCGTGGCGATGACCACCGGAGGCAGCACCGCATTCAACAGATCGATTTGATCGGCCTGGGCGATGAACAGCCTTCCATCGGCGGTCGTCGCGACGGTTTCCGCGCGCGGCCCCCCGCGCGCGATGACGGCGGTTTGGAGCGACACGATGTCGACCATGACCAGATCGCTCGGCTTGCCTTCCTGACCGCCGTTGCTCGAGACGAACAGCAAGTTCTGAAGCGGCGTGCCGGCTTGGCCGAACGCAATCGAATCCACTTGGCTGTCCAAGCGCACCATGACGGTCGCCTTGCCGTTGTTAGCAAACTTCACCACGTCGCCGCGCTTGGGCCAGGACGTGCCCCAGAGTTCGCCGGTCGGCGAGAAGGCGAGATCATCCACCCGATAGTTGGTGAAGTGGCTGAATCGCAGCGTGACCGGATCGAAGATTTCGATACCGTCGCCGGAGGAGACATAGATTTTTCCGGTTGTCGGGTGCACCGCAATCGCTTGGGTGATCCCGTCGCCAAAACGTTGAATGATCTCGCCGGTTGTGGAGTTCAGCAGTAATAATTGCCCGCCGCCACTGGAGGCCCAGAGCTGTCCCTGCGCATCCATGGCCAGATCGTAGATTGGCACATCGAGAGTGGCGAGCGGCGTGATCGCCTGGCCGCCGTCCGCCGAGAACTTGAAGAGCTGGCCACGATTGAGGCCGCCGCTCACCAACACCGAGCCATCCGCCAACGGAAGAATCGCCAATGGCCCGATGCTTCCATGGCTCTGCTGGAAGTTCGTGGCAAACGACTGCACGGTGAACGGATTGATGACCGATGTGAAATCGGATGGACGCGTGACCGATTCCAGACCAGGAATCTGCGCTTGCGCCTGGACGAACAGCGGATTGGTCGAGGGCGTGGGCGCCGGAGGCGGCGGCAGATCTGTTGGTGTCGTGTCGCCGGACGGGACCGATCCCAGGTTCGTCGTGGTGCCGTCGTCCGGACCGTTCAAGCCGAGCGGCGGCAGCTCGCGGTTGCCTGCGTTGTCGGTGGAGACGGCAAAGAACTCGTAGGTATGCCCGGCGAGACCTTGGTAAATCCCGGAGGTCTCGGTCGTACGCTGCTGCCAGATGAGGAAATCTCCGCCGTCTTCAGCGACGTACACGGTCGTGTGACGGACACCGGAGCCGCCGGCATCGTCGGTTGCCGTCCATGCAATCTGATAATCGTCGCTGCTGCCAAGCTTGGTAGCCGTGAGCGTCGTGACCGGCGCGCGGCCGTCGATCTTCTGCGTGACGATCGCTGCATCGGCCGGTGGCGCCGTGTTGAAGAGCACGCGCGCCTGCGCGGTGATCTCGGCGCCGGTTGCCAAGCCGTCTTGAGGCAGAACCGTGTAACTGACCGACCCAAGACCGGCTCCTTGGGCATTGTTCTGCGCCAAGAGACCCTTGGTCGTATCCTCGATGACTTCGCCCGTCTCGGGATCGATGGCCTGCAACAGCCACGTGGCGGTGTTGTTTCCGACATCGACGCCGGCACTCACACGCAGGATGAATCCCTTGCTCTGAGAAAAATCAAAATCGCCCTGGAACGTTGCCCGGTCGGATGGAATATGGACTTGAATATCGCCCAGCTTCAGATCGCCCAGCCGCACCGATCTCGCATCGAGATCCTCATCGAGCTGCGCCACGATGCGAATTTCTCCCGGCCTGGTCGGCGAGGTTGCCGGATTCTCAAAGCGAATCTGGTACGGCAGCGCCTGTCCAACCGGTAGGAATTGCTCTATGCCAAAGCCTTGCGGACCTTGAATGGCGACCAACTGGCCACCGGCTGCCGCTTCGGCGTAGAACTGTGAGAAGTCGAGCGCCGACAAGGCGCCGGCATCGGTCGAGGCAAAATCCGGCAACGCCACGGTCCCAGCTGCGCCGCGCTGATCGAAGCCCACCCACGGCACAAACACATCGAATGCCTCGAAATGGGTTCGCTGCGACAGGCCGAGATTCACATCGTCAAAATCCGGCACCGAGGGAAGGGGAATCAGCGCCGTGGGGTGCGGGCAATTCGGCGGCGGATCGCGCTCCTCGATCGGCCAGGGCACGAATTCTTCGCGATCGCCGTACCAGCTATGAATCTTGTCGAAGAATTGCAGTAGGCTCGTACTCGTTTGGAATTGATCGCCCGCTGGTCCGACAAGAACACCGGTCGCAAATACACCGAGGAGACTGACAATTTTCGGATCCTGGCGAACCGGAGGGATCGCATCGACCGGACGCAAGAGCCCGCCCTCCTCCAGAGCCGCGAGGTACGCCGCCGTCCAGGTATCGGGATCGGCCGCAAGTGTCTGTAAGGTTGGATTCGCGGTCGTGTCTGCAAGGATCTTGTCGCGTAACCGCAGTGCCTCGGCCGTCTGTTGATCAATGAATTCCTCTCGGGTCAGCGCGGTGGCGGCGGCAAAAATGTTGAACCGGAATGGAATCGCATAGTCTCGGCAGCCTATTGGATCGGCGTATCGTTGGTAGATATCGAATAGGCCCGGAAAGATCTGGTCCAGCCCTTCGGGGCCGTTGTCGAGCACGCCGCTCTCCCGGAGCGACGGATCGATGTTATAAATCTTTTCCTTGAGCGCTTCCCATGAGTGGTCGACCAGTGCCTGCAGCCCCTCGTAGGTTGTGACATTGAACGTCAGCCCGGTAAACCCGCCGGCGGCCAGATCGAACAGGTAGCCCGTCGAGGCGTTGTACCCGGTCAACGGCCCAGCCGCGTTGATGTCGGACTCCAGACTGGCCCAGGCCACGTCTTCGCGCACGCCATCCGGAGCCCCTCGCAAGTTGTTGAAGGTCTGGACGAACGGGAGGTTGTAGATGACGTTGTTGCGGCCCATCTCCGAGACACCGAACTGGAAATGCACATAGGGCGTGTCGAGGTTCGTCAAGCTTTGGAGCGCGATCCCATAGGTGCCGGTATCGCCGGCAGCGATGACGCGAGGACCGCCGATGCCGATGGTGACGTCCGGCTCGATGAACCGCTCGATCAAGTAGCGATAGGGCAGAATGGCCGTTGCGCCGTCCGGGTTGATGACCTTCACGTCGTAGAGCCCATGCGGCGCATCGGTGAAATCGAACGTCGCGAGGATCTTCGTGCTGTCGACGACGTTGACATTGACGGGCACGAATTCGGCGATATCGGGCCGGACGAGCTTGACCACTGCATCGGGCGAGAATTTCGCGCCGTTGACCGTGAAGGTGACATACTTGCCGTCCCCACCCTGATCTGCAGCGACATCCGTGATACCGAACGGCAAGGTATCGACCAGCACTGTGACCGGTGTCGCGGCGGTTGGTTCCGATTGTCCGTAGAGGAGGATGTAGTAGTCGCCCGGTCTGGTGGCCGGCACGATCGCGGCGGGATTCGACTGCAACTGCGCGTTCGGTCCGGCGTCGAATTGGAACCGCGTCGGCGCCTGATTGAACCGCAGATAGATTTCGTTCGCCGCGCCGGTGAACGGCGTGGTGAGCCGTACCCGCAGTGTTTCACCTTCCAGAACCGTGACCTTGTACAGCCGCTCTTGGCCGGTACTCAAAGTTGTGTTGAACGGCACACCAAGTTGAATCGAATCGACTGTGACGTTCACGACATCGGGCGAGAACCGGCGGTTGTTCGCTTCGTTCGGCCCCTCGAAAACTTGGTTGCGGATGTCGGTGCGGACGATGACGCGGTATTGCCCAGCTGCCACAGCGGGAACGATCGAATCGAGCGAGAGCGAATAGGTGCCGTTCTGGGCCAATGGACCACTGAACGATCGCTGGCCGAGCAGGCGGTCGTTGATGTCCCACGTATCGTCGTTCGAGAGATAGACGGAATCAGACCAGGTCCCGGAGGCGACGTTCGGGCCATTGTTGACGACTGTCCAACTGAC
>CAYNDW010000376.1:0-6474 GCA_964395375.1 uncultured Cytophagia bacterium | reverse complement strand
GCCCCGTGGAGGCCTTCAGCCGCACCACCGTGGGCACCATGACCCCGCTCACCGGCTTCCGGGGATTCGCCAGCAGCAGCTTCCGGAGCGGCACGACCCCGGCGAGGCGGCCGTTGACGTCGACGACGTAGACGTACGAGGCGACGTCCGCCTCCTGCACGGCCCGAAGAAGTTCCAGGGCCCGCGCGACGCTGACCACGTCCGGCCCGCTCAGATAACGCGGCGTCATGAGACCGCCCGCGCTTTCCGGATCAAACTTCATCAACTGGCGGACCTGCTCCGCCAGCGCCGGATCCAGCAACCTGATCAACTCGACAAACTCCATATGCTCGCCCTCGCCCTTATGTACTCTGATTTCGCTGCCGTCATTGAAGCGGCCTTTCAAAAGCTCTTCGGCCAGCGCGTCTTCCACGTGCTTTTGAATGACGCGCTTCAAAGGCCGGGCGCCATACACGGGGTCGAAGCCTTTCTCCAAAATATAATCTTTGGCATTCTCGGTTAGCTCGATCGTGATGCGACGATCCGACATTTTCTTGAGCGTTTCATTGACCACGATGTCGATAATCTTGCCCATGTGCTCGCGCGTGAGGTTGTGAAACACGAGCAGTTCGTCCACGCGATTGAGAAACTCCGGATTGAACAGGCGCTTCAATTCTTCCATGATCTTGCCTTGCATCTTGGCGTAATCAATCTCGCCCTCTTGCGTCGAGAAACCGTAGCCGCCGGATTTCCTAATCTCTCTCGCGCCGACGTTCGAGGTCATGATCAAAATCGTGTTCTTAAAATCCACGCGGCGGCCCAAGCCGTCGGTCAGATGCCCGTCGTCGAGAATTTGCAGCAGAATGTTAAACACGTCGGGATGCGCTTTTTCGATTTCATCGAAAAGCACGACGGCGTAGGGATGGCGCCGCACTTTCTCGGTGAGCTGGCCGCCTTCTTCGTGGCCGATGTATCCCGGAGGCGCGCCGGTCAACCGCGACACGGCAAATTTTTCCATATACTCCGACATGTCGAGGCGAATCAGCGCGTCTTCTTTTTCAAACAAATATTTCGCGAGTTCTTTCGCGAGTTGCGTCTTGCCCACGCCGGTCGGGCCGAGAAAGATGAACGAGCCGATGGGCCGATTGGGATCCTTCAAGCCCGCGCGCGTGCGCCGAATGGCTTTGGAGAGCGCGTGAATCACTTCGTCTTGGCCGACGATGCGCTTCCGCAGCTCGTCGTCCATGCCGAGAATTTTTTCGGATTCGGATTGCGCCACCTTGCGCACCGGAATGCCGGTCATCATCGCCACCACGTCGGCAATATCATCCTCGCCCACGCTCGCAATGATATCGTCTTCGCTCTCTTTCCAGCGCCGTTTGGCCGCGTCGAGTTTGCGATTGAAGCGCTTCTCTTGATCGCGCAACACCGCGGCGCGCTCGAATTCTTGATTCTTGATCACTTGGTCTTTTTCATGACGAACCTTTTTGATTTCGTCTTCGAGTTTGGTGATCTCTTTGGGCACCACGATGTTGGCCAAGTGCACGCGCGCGCCGGTTTCATCGAGCACGTCAATGGCTTTATCCGGCAAAAAGCGATCGGTGATATAACGTTCCGAAAGTTTAACCGAGGCCACGATCGCTTCCGGCGTATACGTCACTTTGTGATGCTGCTCGTAGCGGTCTTTCAGGCCTTCGAGTATTTGCACGGTCTCGTCCGCGCTCGGCGGATCGACCATGATCTTTTGGAAGCGGCGCTCGAGTGCGCCGTCTTTTTCGATGTATTTGCGATACTCGTCCAGCGTCGTCGCGCCGATGCACTGCAATTCGCCGCGCGAGAGCGCGGGTTTGAACATGTTCGAAGCATCGAGCGAGCCGCTCGCGCCGCCCGCGCCTACGATGGTGTGCAATTCGTCGATAAAGAGAATGACGTCTTTCGCGCGCAGCAGCTCGTTCATGATCGCCTTCATGCGCTCTTCAAACTGGCCGCGATACTTCGTGCCCGCGACGATGGCGCCGAGATCGAGCGTGACCACGCGCTTGTTGTGCAAAATGCGCGGCACTTTGCGCTCGATGATGCGCAACGCCAAGCCCTCGGCAATCGCGGTTTTGCCCACGCCCGGCTCGCCGATCAACACGGGGTTGTTCTTTTTGCGGCGGCTGAGAATTTGCGAGACGCGCTCGATTTCGCGCTCGCGGCCGATGATGGGATCCAGCTCGTTCTTGCGCGCCATCTCCGTGAGATCGCGGCCAAAATGATCGAGCGCCGGAGTTTTAGAACGTTGGGTATTGGCTTCTTTGCTGGAAGGGGTGCCGCGGAGGATATTGTCAAGCTCTTCGCGCACGGCTTCGTAAGTGATTTCGAAATTCATCAGCACTTGCGCGGCCACGCCGTCTTTTTCTTTCACCAGCGCGAGCAGCAAATGCTCGGTGCCGATAATGTCCGACTTGTACTTTTCGGCTTCAACATAAGCCATCTTCAAAATCTTTTCCGCGCGCTTCGTAAACGGGATGTTGCCGATCGTCATGGTTTCGCCCGTGGATTTTACCGCGTCTTCCACGGCGCGTTTGATGTCTTCCAAATCAGTGCCGAGGTTGCGCAAAATTTCCACGGCTATGCCTTCGCCCTCCCGAATCAAACCGAGCAAAAGATGTTCGGTGCCGATATAATCATGGCCTAAACGCAACGCTTCTTCCCGCGAAAACTGAATCACCATTTGTACACGGCTGGAGAAGTTATTCTTCATTTCTGGAGACTCCCGTAAGTAGGATATTTACATCACACATACATTTCACCTGCTCCCTTATCACGTCAAGCTCGACGCACTAGTCCCGGCCCCTTGTGGGCCGCTGGTTATCGGGTTAATTGCAATGCCCGCAAGGGGGCAAGGCTACAAAAACGTCGTCAAGTTCGACTTGCCTGTCGGGAAACATTGTTGCCTGCTTTTTAACGCACTGCGGCGCTGGTTATAACACTGCGAAGCAATTTAGAAATTCCCTTTGAAAAAGCAACGCAAAGTTTTGGCCAAAAATCTGCCCCGAAACCAAGAAAAAATCTTACTTGCCTTTTAGCCTCTGCTTTAACCAATCCTCCAGCTTTCCTTCTTGCTTTGCGAGCGCTACGAGCTTTTCGACTCTCTTGTCTTTCTTCACACCTCGACCTTTTTGATAGACGGTTAAAACACTGCGCAAGCCTGCGAGGTGACACGAAAAATTTTCGGGCGCACTCTGTGACTGCAAAACATGACGGGCCCAGCCGCCGAGATAGATCATCAAAAAATCGTTATTCCGTTCCGCCAACTCCGTCACATAAGATTGCATTTCGATTTCGACGGACGGACTGCCGGTGAGCCATTTGAGTAAAAAGGTATTCGCCGCTTTGCGCGTATCTTGCGCCGAGTCCAAAGGCGTGGTTTCAAGGTATTCGATGCACTTCAAAACCTCGGGGACGTATTTCGCGTAGTCTTCCGCTTTCTCAAGTTTGAAGTTCTGCGGAACCTGGTAACTTTGAGAATGAGCAAAGCCAACGAACAGATAGAAGAGAACAAGATGGAGTAAAGCATGCCGCGTTTTCATGATACCCTCGAATCTCTTGGTGATATTTTACCTCAACAATACTCTGACAGCATGATTCCAAATTACTCAGCTTTGCGCAGATCAAACCAGTACGGCTCGCCCTTCGGCTCCAGCACGTCCGCGGGCCAATTGAAGAGAATCAAATTGTTCGCATGATGCTGCAAGCTCTTCGTGCGGAGGCCATTAAAGCTGTGCATGCGCGCGCAATCGGCGAGGAAGCGGGGAACGAGTCCCGCGGTTTGGTTGCGTGCGGCATGGTCAGCGCTCGTGTTGATTTCACCGCGATAACACAGGCCGTAAATCAGCGGCGCGGCGAGCGGCGAAGCGCCCTCCGCGAGCATGCGCGAGAGGTCGAGCATGCCCTTGCAGCGCGCGAGTTGAAATTTTTGCAGCCAAACGATCTTCTCGTTGCGCGCCAGAACTTCGCGCGCGGCTCCGGCCTCGGAATCCGTGAGCACATAAACTTGCTGCCCCGCGTGTTGATAAAAGCGCGCGTGCGCGGCGGAGTGCGATTGAAAATCCTCGCTCCTTGCCGGCGCGCCATTGATCACTTGCCGGGCCGCATAAAAAGCGGCCATGCCGATTTCATAACGCGGCAAATCGCCGAGCGCTTTGAAAAGCTGCCGGCCCAAACGATGTTGCAGTCCGAGGCTCGCATAATCCGCGAGGAAATCATGAAAATCGCGAAAGCGCTGGGCGAATTGCGTTTCCCATTTGCGCCAAAGCTGTTCCGCTTCGCGCTCGTTTGGGGACTTAATGCCAATCGTCGCCGCGAGGTTGAGCAACGTGCCGCAGTTATTGCATTCCAACGACTCCGCAAGAAATTCTTGGTCGTCCTCCGGCACGCCGAGGCGAAAGAGCAATTCGGATAATTTTAAGGGAAGACCGTAACGCCAAACGTGTTGGCCGCTTGCTGTGGGTTGGCAATATTGACAAAAAGCAATTTCACGCTGCGCGCTTTCGAGGAAGTAATCGAGGTGATCGGGGGTGAGGGTTGCGGGCATAACAAGCTCCTTGAGATTTAAATCGTCCTGAACAAATCTGCGCCCATCGGGGGCGCAGATTTGCCGTATTGCTACATACCGTCACTGCTAAACAATCGCGAATGATCAGCCACGGATTGGCCGTGGCTTGTTCTTTCCATGTTAAAAAAAGAACAAACGCCACAGCCTTTTTCTTCTTCAAAAAAAAAAACAAAATGCCACGGCCAAGCCGTGGCAGAGCAACCGTTCTACAAACTCCAGCCTTCGCGATATTCGCGCTTCACGAACTTGTTGGCTTCGGGCACGTTGGTGCATTCCATCTTCTCGCCGTCCCATAACAGACGTTTGCCGGCCATATGCACGGCGAGATTGCCCATGACCACGATTTCCGTGAGCGGCCCGGACACTTCAAAGTTCGAGCATGCGGGTTTGCCGGTTTTGATCGAGTTGACGAAATCCGCATAGATGCCTTGCGGCCCGTTCGGTACGCGCTCGATCGTGGGCGCAGGTTGCTTGAATTTCTTATGCACCGCAATCGGAATCAAACGCGGATCCGCGCCATACGTGCCGCACATAAGTTTGCCTTTGTCGCCAATGAAGAGCACGCCGCTGCCGTCGCCCATGGGAATGCCGTCTTCCAGTTCCGAAGGCCGCGGGGGAGTGATGCCGCCCTCATACCAAACCAACTTCACCGGCGGCATTTTGCCGCGCGCAGGAAATTCGAAAGTCACGATCGAAGCGACCGGGCCGGAATCATCCGTAAACGGCGTCGAGCTGGCTTGCACCGCGCTGGGGTGAGTTAGATTGAGCGCCCACACCGGCGTATCCATGATATGGCAACCCATGTCGCCCAACGCGCCCGTGCCGAAATCCCACCAGCCCCTCCAATTGAACGGCGTATAAAGCGGATGGAAGTAACGCCACGGCGCCGGGCCAAGCCAGCGATCCCAATCAATGGTCGGTGGCACCGAGGGGGTTTCATCCGGGCGCTTGATACCTTGGGGCCAATACCCTCTGGGCCGGTCCGTCCAACAATGCACTTCATGCACGTTGCCGATGGCGCCAGCGCCAATCCATTCCACCACTTGGCGATTGCCGTCGCCCGCGCGGCCTTGATTGCCCATTTGCGTCATCACGCCGGCTTGTTTTGCCGCGAGGCGCAATTGCCGCGCTTCCCACACATCGTGCGTCAACGGCTTTTGGCAATACACGTGTTTCTTCTTTTTAATGACGGCCATGGCCGCGAACGCATGCAAGTTGTCGGTCGTGGCCACGGAGATCGCGTCGATGCCGGATTCTTTTTCGAGCATGTCGTAGAAATCAACATACGCCGCGCACGCTTTATAAGAGCCGTTGCCGGTTTTCTCCGCGTAGGTTTGATCCACCATTTGGCGCGCGGGTTCGCGGCCTTTCACTTTGCCCTCCCAATAAAATTTGGTGTAATCCCACTCTTTCACCACGTCGCACACGGCCACCACTTGAATTTCGGGCAGCGTCAGAAATTGCTGCATGTCATAGGTGCCTTGGCCGCCCACGCCAATCATCGCGAGATTGATTTTGTCGCTCGGCGCCACCATGCCGGGCCCGCCGAGCACGTGGCGCGGCACAATGGTGAAAGCCGCGGCCGCGGCGCTCGTTCCCAAAAATTCGCGCCGGGTCATGCCGCGTGTTTTGCTGTCTGGACTGCTCATGTCTGTTTCCTTTCCTGTGTAAGGTGGGAAGGTTGCAAAGCGTACCGTGAATTGGTAAAGGTAAGAATGAGACGGCCGGTTTGCGCGCAAAAATTTGGAGGGAAAACCGGCGGCAAAGCAGGAGCAAAATCGGGCAGCAAAATAATACGGTTCGGGCAGGGATGCAATGGGTTTTTTAACCGATTAAATAAGCGCATTGCCTCATAAAAAATGTTACCCAAGCATTTTGAAAGAGGCGTCGTTGCC
>CAYNDW010000375.1:0-6483 GCA_964395375.1 uncultured Cytophagia bacterium | reverse complement strand
TTGCACGCCGGCCGCGTGCTGTGCACTTGCACAATCGCGCGCCACCCTAAACATGGATTCGCTTCCGGCGGGATGGCGAGACATTTGGGCGATTTGTCGCCGCCCAAATCCATGGTGCGAATCACCACCGGCTCGGGCGCGAGCGCGGAAGCGATGCGATAGTATTCTTGATATTGAATCTCTTCCGAAGGCAGCGTGCTGCGTTCGAGATAAAGATACTCGCTGCGCAATAAACCCACGCCGTGCGCGCCATTGGCTTGCACGAGTTTGACTTCATCGGCAAATTCCAAATTCGCCGCCAACTCCACCTCGCGGCCGTCGCGCGTGCGCGAGGGTAAATCGCACAAATGCCCGAGGCGATGTTTTTTTTGCACCCACGCGTGATATTTTTTTTGATAGGAAGCGAGCGTGTCTGCATCGGGATTGATGAGCACGAGGCCTTCATTGCCATCAACAATGACACGGTCTTCCGCGCGACTGTGCTTGGTGATTTCGCGCAAACCCACCACCGCCGGCAAGCCGTACGAATGGAGCATGAGCGACGTATGCGAAGTCTTGCCGCCCAAATCCGTGGCCACACCGCGAATGCGATGGCGATTGAGTTTGAGCACCGCAGAGGGCGCCAAGTCGCCGGTAATCACAATCGTTTCGCCGTCCACTTGATTGAGATCTTCGCGCCGCTCGCCTTGCAAATTGCGAATGACGCGGCGATCCAAATCTTCCAAATCCACGCGGCGATCGGCGAAACCATTCGTGCCCAAACGCGCGGCGAATTTGTGCATGATTTCATGAAACGCGAAATCGGCATTGGCTTGTTCCGTGCGCATCAGGCGCTCGACTTCCGCGAGCAGGTCCGGGTCTTCGAGTATCATGTAATAAACTTCAAAGACCTGCGCCGCGGCGTCGCCGATTTGCTCGCGTGCGACCGCGCGATCGGCGTTGACTTCGGTTTTGGTTTGCTCCAGGGCGCGATGAAATTTCGCAATCTCGGCGGGAATTTCTTCGGCAGGCACGACACGCTGTTCCACGGCAAGCTGAATTCCGGAGAGCAACAACACGCGGCCAATGGCAACGCCTGGGGAAACGGCTTCGCCGCGCAAGATCATTTCTGCTTTAGGCTCGAATTTCTTCATCACATACCCTGCCCCGCGTCATTCTTCGCCGAATTTTTCTTCAAACAGTTTGACGAGCGCGGATAGCGCTTGTGCTTCGCCTTCGCCTTGCACCGTGATCGTCACTTCGCTGCCGAGATTGGCCGCCAGCATCATCACCCCCATAATGCTCTTGCCGTTGATCACTTGCCCATCGCGCGAAAGAAAAATATTGCAACTCCGAAAGCCGGTCGCGGTTTTCACCAACAATGCGGAAGGGCGCGCGTGCAATCCCAATTTGTTTTTAACAACGACTTTTTCTTCCACCATACGGCCGTTTCATTAGGCGAACAAGAGAATGAAACTCATTTTTTGATTACACGCGGACCACGAGTTCACACTGAAAAGCCGGGGGCTTTTTCCGCGTGCGTTTTTGATCCGTGTGCTGCCCGAAGTGTTTCGGTTTTCAGCGTGCCTGAAAGTCCGAGCTAGTAGTTTTAGGCGTTACGGTGCAAAATCATTTCAACCAAATTGCGCAGCTCTGCGCTCCGCACTCTTTTTCCAAGCTCGTTTAAAAGAATCTCCGCTTGCCTCAAGTGTTCGCGCACGGCTTGTTCCGCCGCGGGCAGGGTGTGCGTTGCTTGAAAAATTCTTTGTGCGCTTAAAATATCCTCGGGTAGAATTTCTGGCTTCTTATAAATTGCGCGCAACGCGGCGCGCTCACGTTCGCCGCCATGCTGCATGGCATGCACGTAAAGAAAGGTGCGCTTGCGGCGCTTCACATCGCTGCCAAAATCTTTGCCCAAGACTTCTTGCGCAATCGTGATATCGAGCAGATCGTCTTGAATCTGAAACGCCAAGCCCACGTGCTCCGCATAGCGGCGCAGGCTTTCCACTTGCGCCGCTGTTGCCTCTCCCAAAATCGCGCCGATTTGCGCGCACATGGTGAGGAGCCATGCGGTCTTTTTCGAAATCATGTCTTCATAACGCGCCGGCGTCACGTGATGGTCCTGCTCAAACTCGCGATCAAGCGCCTGCCCTTCGCAAATTTTGAGCACGCCTTCGGTGAAGATGCGGCTGAGGCGATTAAGATGAGGGCTGTCGGTTTCCAACAGGCTTTGATAGGCCAGCACCACCAACGCATCACCCGCGAGAATTGCGGTATCGGTGTCCCACTTGCGATGCACGGTCGGTCGGCCGCGGCGGGTGTCGTCGCGATCCATGATATCGTCATGCACGAGGGTGAAGTTGTGCATGAGTTCGACCGCGGCCGCGGCGGGCAAGGCTATTTTCGGCTCCGCGCCGAACGCATCACAAGCGAGCAACACCAAAACCGGCCGAATGCGCTTGCCGTTGCCCTCGATGGCGTAACGCACGGGTTCATACAAACTGCGCGGCAATGCCGCGGAAGCTAGATTCGCATAACGATCTAAAAAATTTTCCAGATGAGCGTTGACGAGGTTTTTGTATGCGATGAATTTATTCTGAGGTGCGACCACGCATGAATCCTTGCTGCGAGTAGATCAAAAATTGAAGGCCAATAGTAAAGATTTGACTATAGAGAAGCAAGCAAAAGTTCGGCTCGAAAGCGCTTGTTAAAGGAATCAAACGGCTTCCGGTTGATAAGTTTGCACGTTCAGTCGCTTTGTCATCCTGTAATGACCTTCCCTCGTGCTTGGCGCTCGTCCAGTTCGAGGGAAGGTCCTTACAGGATGACAATTATGGAGCAGTAGCGAAGCTGATCATAAAACTCGTGCCCCTCCCCTCTTCGCTAGCAACGGCAATCGTGCCATGATGTTCTTCAACAATACGTTTCACCATCACCAAGCCCAAACCGGAGCCGCCGCGCTTGGTCGTGAAATTCGGCTCAAACAAATGCGCGCGCGCTTCCGCGGAAAGGCCGGGGCCGTTGTCTGCAATTTCCAGTTGCACTCGCCCGCCTTCGTGGTTGGTAGAAATGCGAACCACCCTCGGCGGTGCCGCGCAGGCTTCGAGCGCATTTTTGAAAAGATTATTGAGCAGCCGTTTGATCTGTTCGCGATCGAGCAGCAGCAAAGGAAGCTCGTTGGTGAGCCGCAGTTCGAAGCGCGCCTCATTTTCGTATAAGCGCGCGGTCGATTGCACAATGTCGTTTAAATGCTCCGGCTTTAATTCCGCGCGCGGCAAACGCGCGAAGCTCGAAAACTCTTCCGCCAGATGTTTGAAGCTTGCCAGCTCTTCTTCAATCGCATGCAAAGACTCGCGCACGGCCTCTTGCGCGCCCATGGCCTCGGGCAAGCGCTGCTTCAAGCGATAGAGCGCGAGCTGAATGGGCGTAAGCGGGTTTTTGATTTCATGCGAAACTTGCCGCGCCACTTCCCGCCAGGCCGCGAGGCGTTCCGCAACGAGCAGCTTCTCGCGATTAATACGTAGATCGCGGATCATGGCGTTGAAGGCGTCGACGAGTTGCCGAATTTCATCTTGCGCTTGGGACTCGGATTGAATTTGCAAATCGCCCGCGGCAACTTGATTCGTCACCGAGATGAGGTCTTCGAGGGGCCGGCTCAAAGCACGCGCACGTTTGCGCGCCACGAAGATCGCGAGCAGGCTCAATCCCGCCACGAGCAAAATGGCAGCGCCCCAAATGATTTGATCTTGCAGCGCGCGCTCTTTAATCAGCGAAAGCGAATTGTACACGCGCAGCGTGCGCGTCAATTGCTCTTTTGCGGCAACGATTTCCGGCGCAATGCGAAATTCCACGAGCACCATCGCATCCAACGCGCGCGGCTGCCACACGCGACAGCGCGCCGTGAGCGAATCACCGCGCTGCAGCAACTCCAAGCTGCTGCCTCTTTGTCCCCAAGTATCTTGTGGAAGATTGAAATCGACATTGGCTGGTGCATGACCGGCGCGCATCACAGCAACGCGCAAATGCGTGCGGTCTTGTTGCCGTTGCCACACGCGATACGATTCAAAATTCCAGCGCGCAAGCAACTCGGGCGAAACTTGCTCCGGTGTCGTGGCATCAACAAAACGCGTGGCGGTGTCTTCAAATTGCAATTTGAGCGCGGCGATCGCTTGCGCTAATGCCGCCTCGACTTCCGGCACGAGCAAAACATCCGCGGTGTCCGTGGCCAAAATGCTCGCAATGAAAATGAGCGGGACCGTGGGCAGCAAAGCAAAAAGCAGGAAGAGCACGGTGAGGCGCACTTGAAAGCGCGAACGTTTGCGGGGATGCCACCAGAGAAATGCGAGATAACCCGCCAACGCGAGGAGGATAACGGCAAGCCAGAGGAGGAAGAATTGCATCGTGTTTTGCGCGCGGTTTACGAGAGGCAGACGTCACATATTAACCCGAAAGCAGTATAGCTCATACTCAATTGAGGGCAACGACATTGCTCTTTGCGCGCAACTGTATCAGTGAGAGCAGTTCGGCAAGATTCACCAACCCCTCGGCTTCTTTTCTTTCTTCCACGGTCAACACCTCGCCTTGATCCTGTCGATCTAACAGGTGTTGCAACCGCGCGTCAACGGCGGTGGGCAATTTGAATTGTGCGAGATCAGCCGGCATCTCAAGCTCGATGGATACGTGTTGTGACATAAGCTCTTCTCCAAGTCTTCGAGTTTCGACTTTGGCAATCATGTTTTGCTCTGCCACGGCTTGGCCGTGGCATTTGTTGTTCATCAACCAAACAAAAGCCGCGGCAAACCCGTGGCGGGACATCATCGTGCCACTCATCAAACAGCGAGCAATGCCATCGTGACTCCATCAATCCAAAACTCCATCAATCCACCAATCCATCTTCATCTCTACCCATTCATCCGCTTCCGCTTCAACAAAAATTGCAGCAAGCCTTGATCGAAATCCATGCTCGTGTCGAGCAATTGATAGTCGATATTATTCTCGCGACATTGGCGCTTGAACCAATCAAGATATTCGTCGATCTCCTTTTGCACCGCGGCACGGATGTGATGCGGCTGCGTCGGCAAAGTCACGCCGGATTCCACGTCTTCGAAAATCGCGTCGTCGCGAAAATCGAAGCGATAGTCCATCGGATCGAGCACTTGCAAGACGAGCACTTCATGATGGCGATGCCGGAAGTGTTTCAGGCCGGTGAGAATTTGTTTGGGGTCCGTGTCCAAATCGCGCGGCATGAAATCCGAAAGCAGAATCACCAAGCCGCGGCGTTTGATCTGTTCGGCAACGTGAGGCAGCGAAGTCGCCCAATTCGCGCTGCCGCTCACTTTGGCGTTCTCCAACTCGCCGAGCAGCACGGAGAGATAACTCATCACCGAGCGCGGCGGTAAATGGCGCGTGATCTTCTCATTGAACAGCGTAAGCCCCACCGCGTCGCGTTGGTGAATCATCAAATAGCTCAACGCCGCGGCGAGATAACTCGCATATTGAAACTTGCTCACCCGCCCCTCGTGCGCGATGCCCATCGAAGCGGATTGATCAATCAACAAATAACTTTTAAGATTCGTCTCTTCTTCGAACTGCTTCACATAAAAACGATCGGTCTTGCCATACACTTTCCAATCAATGTGGCGAATCTCGTCGCCGGGCATGTATTGGCGATGCTCCGCGAACTCAACGCTAAAGCCGTGATAGGGACTGCGATGCAAGCCGGTGATGAAACCTTCCACTACCAAACGCGCGCGCAGATTCATATTCGCGAGGCGCGACACGGTGGTGGGCTTGAGATATTTGCGGTAAAGAGGTTCTGTGGGCATGTTTAGTTTTTGGTGATCAGTGATCAGTGATCAGTGACAAGTCATCAGTGATCAGTCATCAGTGACCAGCACACTGTTTACTGATCACTGATCACTGTTTACTGATCACTGATCACTGTTTACTGATCACTACTCACTCCCGAATCAATTGTTCGATAATATCCAACGCGGTCACGCCTTCGGCTTCGGCGGAGAAGTTGGTCACGATGCGATGCCGGAGCACGGGCCTAGCAACGGCACGAACGTCTTCCACTTCCGGCGTGGGGCGACCGTCCAGTATCGCGCGCGTCTTGGCGCCGAGCACAAGGTATTGCGAAGCGCGCGGACCTGCGCCCCATTCGATCCAATCATTCACTTGCTTCGTGCTGCCTTCCTGCTTCGGGCGCGTGCGGCGCACGAGATTGACGGCATAATCCACGACATGATCGGACACCGGCACCTCGCGCACAAGCCGTTGCAGCGAGAGAATTTTCTCCGCGTCCAATACTTCTTTGAGATTCGCATCTTTGCCACTTGTGGTGGATTTCACAATCAACTTCTCTTCCTCGGCGCTGGGATAATCGACCCACAAGTTAAACAAGAAGCGATCGAGCTGCGCTTCGGGCAAAGGATAGGTGCCCTCTTGCTCGATGGGATTTTGCGTGGCGAGCACGAAGAAGGGGTAGTCGAGCGGATGGGT
>CAYNDW010000374.1:615-6509 GCA_964395375.1 uncultured Cytophagia bacterium | reverse complement strand
GGCAATGGCCGCAAGGGCTGCACGTGCTCGCGCAAGGCCTCGGCGGCCTCGCGCGCGTGTGTTATTATTTCGCCCTGCCCGATGACGGCTTCTCCAAGCATGAAGCGCATGCGTTGCGCTTCGCGCTATTCTTCCTCGCCAGCCACAGCCTCGTGGCTTTCGCGCCGTATGCCGGCAAAGGCGAGCTTAACGGCTTCTGGCAATATAACAAAACGCTGCTGCTGCGTTTTCTCACCTCGGCGTTTTATTCGGCCGCGCTCTTTATCGGCTTGTCCGTGGCATTGCTCGCGGTGGATCAACTTTTCGAGCTGCAGGTCAAAGGCGAACGCTACGGCCAGTTGTTCTTCGTGATCGCGGGCATGTTCAACACCTGGTTCTTTCTCGTCGGCGCGCCGCAGGATTTTGAAGGGCTCGAACGCGAGGACGATTATCCCACGGGCCTCAAAGTTTTCACGCAATACGTGCTCTTGCCGCTCGTCGTCATTTACCTCGCCATCTTGTATGCGTATGAAGCGAAAATCATTCTCGCGTGGAGTTGGCCCAAAGGCTGGGTCGCGAATTTGGTTTTGTTTTTCTCCGTGGTGGGAATTTTGGCGCTGCTGCTGTTGCACCCCATTCAGCGGCAGAGCGAGAACAAATGGGTGAGCCGCTTCGCGCAGTGGTACTATGTCGCGCTCGTTCCGCTGGTGATCATGCTGCTGCTCGCCATTCAAGTCCGCATCTCCGATTATGGCGTCACCGAAAGCCGTTACTTCGTGCTCGTGATGGGCCTCGCGCTCGCGGTAGTTGTGCTCTATTTCATCTTTAGCCGCGAGAAAAATATTAAGATCATTCCGTTATTGCTCTGCGCGCTCGCGCTCTTTTCTGCCTTTGGCCCGTGGGGCGCGTTTACGGTCTCGCGCAAAAGCCAGTCGCAAAGGTTCGAGCGTTTGCTCGTGAAGAACAATCTGTTGCGCAACGGCATGATCATTAAAGCCGCGCAGACCGCGCCCCAACAAGACGCGGAGCAGATTTTTTCCATCATGCGATACTTGCAGCAACGCCACGGCGTCGCCGCGCTGCAGCCGTGGTTCAAGCAAAATTTGGATTCGCTCATCACGCCTTCGGATTCCACGAAGATTATTTCGCGCCATGATTTGCCGAGGCTCGCGTTAGGCATGATGGGGTTGAGTTTGGACGGACACGAGGCGTCAGGAAATTGGAATCTTGCCGCACAACGCGAAGCCGTGCTCCCGATCGCCGGCTATGAAACGTTGCTGCGCTTGCAAGGTTTGAATGCCACGGATTCCACGCAGAGTTTTGTGGAAGAGACGAGGCGCCATACTTTCTCTTTGGAAAAAGAGCACTGCCGGCTTGTGCTTGCGACGCAAGACACGTGGGCGGATACACTGCGTTTCGAGCTTGGGCCGTGGATTGAAAGCCTGTTGTTGGAATATCAGCAAGAGCATGGCGGCGAGTCTTTTTTGCCAAGAGCAAGGCTGGTGTTTGAACAAGCTTCGCCGCATTTAGAAGTGAAGGTGGGATTTAACAATTTGAATGGTGAAAAATCCGGCGGGAAGCTGAAGCTGACTTTCATCGACGCCGAAGTTTTAATTCGTCGCCGATGATTTCCCCAAGTGGCTGGTCATTCGGCAGGATTTTTTTGGCATGAGGTGCACTCCCAGCGAGCACCTGAATTTTGCGCGAATGATCTCGCCTGCCATCGTCTGATGCTGAAGCATCAGGCGAGGAGATGCAAGCCCCGCAAGCAGGGCTGTCGTCCAACGAGTTTTAATCATCTTTAGATGACTTTCAACTTTTAGCCTGATGCTTACAGCATCTGGCGGAGGTTGGCAGCAACACAAGTGCAAAATTCAGCGAGTAAAAAGATGCCTACGGAATGACAACGATATTCTCGCGCGCTGAATCATCCCCAACATTTACCCGATACCTCACAAAGGAGTTCTCATGTCCGTCGCGCAGCACCTCAAAATCAAACTCTCCGAATACGACCGCCGCATTCGCACGTTCATTCCCAATTACGAGGAGATGCTGAATGCCGCAGCGCGTGTGTTGGAACTGGTGGATAAAAAAAATCCCACGCTCGTCGATCTTGGCATCGGCACGGGCGCGCTCTCCGCGCGTTGTCTTGCCGTGAAACCGGAGGCGGTGGTGCACGGCATCGACAGCGACGCCGACATTCTCGCCATGGCAGAGCGGCGGCTTGCAAAAATTTCACGACAGGCGCACGACTTCACCATGGGCAATTTCACCACCGTTGATTTGCCCAAGTGCGAGGCGGTGGTGGCTTCGCTGGCTTTGCATCATATCACGACGCGCGCCGCGAAACAAAAACTTTATGCGCGGTGCTTTGCCGCATTGCGTTCCGGCGGCGTATTCCTCAATGCGGATTGTTGTCCGGCGCTTAACGCCAAGCTCGCGCAACAAGACGTGCAGCACTGGCAAGCGCATCTCGAACAATTTTATTCCGCCAAACAGGCGCGCGGTTTCTTCGCGGCGTGGGCGGAGGAAGACACTTACTTTCCGTTAGCGCATGAATTGGAAATGCTGCGCGCGGTGGGATTCAAAACCGAAGTGGTGTGGCGGCGCGCGCCGCTGGCAGTGGTGGTGGGAATTAAAACTTAACTTTAGTCTGTCATTCTGTAAGAACCTTCCCTCGCTCTTGCGGCACGCCTCAAAAACATGATGCGTCTCAAGCACTAGGGAAGGTTCTTCCAGAATGACAGTTTTAAGCGACGGCGCAGGTTATCGCCGGAGCCTTTTCATCATCTTTCTGTCCTTCATTCTTCCGTCATAAAATAAAAAGCCACGGTTAAGCCGTGGCTGATCATCAGGAATTTAAAACGCGCGCACGCGCTCGACGATTTTGCGGTACGCGGCAAGATGGTCAAAACTCGGCGCGCGGAAAAGATGATCGAGATCGTGGCCGATTTCATCGGCATGATCCGCGGCCCAAAGCGCCTCGTCAAACTCTCCCCATTGGGCGGAACTCAAACTCACCAAACCGTCATTCGACTCGCCGGTTTTGCCGCGGATATATTTGTGCGCGAGCTGCAAGAGCTTCGCCGTCGCGCGACCGCGGTTGCGGCCCATACCCGCCACGGAAAAGTATTTCACCTGTGGATGATCGCGATACTTTTCATTGAACGCAGCGCACGAGGCGCTCGTTAAATCACGCAAGCCTTCGAGCGAAACGCCGAGCTTTTCGAGCACGGACTCGATGCGCCATGCGAGCAAGCGTTGCAGCAACGCCCAACCGAATCCTTCATCCAAGCCCGCGACGAGCAAATCGGCGATGGGCGAGCCGCGATGCGGCGTGGAGATCGTGGTGAGCGAAGCGATATGCGAGGCAATGTTTTCGCGATTAAGCGAGAGCAGCATGCGGCTATCCAACCCGCCCATGCTATGCGCGATAATATGCGTCTTCTGTTGCGGATCGAGGGTGTTGTGCCCGCGGCGTTCTGCTTCCGAAGCGGGCGGCAGCTTTCCCAATGCGAGAAGTATTTGCCGCTGCAACTGCGCGCTGCGCTCGGCAATGCCGCCGTCGGGATCAACTTGTGCGGCCAAAGTTTTCGCGCCGAAAGTTTGCGCGAGAAATTTTTCCACGCCGTTGAAATAATCTTTCCCGAACTTTTGGCGGAAGCCGAGAAAGCCGTGCGCGAGAACGAGATTCATGGCGCCTCCTTACTTTGATATGAACCACGGATTACACGGATAGACACGGATTAAGGCGGTTTTTCCAACAAACTAAAGGTGTAATCCGTGAGAATCGGCGTCATCCGGGTTTGGTTTTTACCTCCTCCTCGCGGGTTTCTTGCTCTGCAATAGCCGCAACCGTGTGCGACAATTGCCGCATGAAATCCGCGCGGAAGTCGCGGTGCAATTGCCGCGAGAGCATGATGGTGAGATGGCCGTGCGGATACGTGCGCAAGTTCGGCCTGCCCCACGCGCGCTGCAAGGCATAAACTTGTTCGAGCGCAATAAGCGTGTCGAACTCCGCGGCGTAAAGTTGAATGTGCTCGGGCGGGAGCAAAGGTTGATATGAAAGCGGATCGAGCGCGGCATAAAACTCTGCGGTCGTTTCCGGCGACCAGCCTTGCGCGGCAAAACGCCGCACGAGTTGCGCGCCGAGCGCGGAGCGCCACACCAGCTCGTTCAAATTACTCGGCGGCATCCCGAGCAGCGCAAAATCCAAATCGGGTTCGCAGCACGCGACGAGGCCGCCGATCCACGCGCCAAGGCTGAAGCCGAGCACGCCGATTTGTGGCGCTTCCGCGTCGCGTCGAAGATAGCGCACGAGCACACGCACGTCGGCCACGGCTTGCTGCACCGCGTGTTGCGTTAATGCGAGATCGCTGGTGTGAAATAAATCGCCGGAGAGCGACCCGGCCGGCGCGCGGCGATGATGATAGGGCAATTCTAAAACATAAGCGCCGGCCCCGGCCTCGACCAGCGCGCGCAAGAACGGCGCATACGCCGCAGTGGTGAAATTCATCAGCCCGTGCAGCACGAGCACGGCCGGTCGAGGCAGCGCACGATTGTGCGACGCGCGCTCCGGCGCATAGGCGCGCACATAGACCGTGTTGTTTTGCGCATGCGGCGAAGGCGAGGCCGAGGGAAACGCAAAATCGCTTTGCCAAATTTTGCCGCGCGGCTTCCATGCCGCGCCACTTAGAGATTGCAGCGCAGGCTCGGCCGGCGGCGGAAACATGTGCGCGGCAAGTGTGCGCGCCGCGGGAAGTTGCGCCGCAAGTTGGCGCGCTGCGGGAAGTTGCGCCGCAAGTTGGCGCGCCGCGGGAAGTTGCGGCGTATGCCGCGCTTCTTGCCGCCGCGCAATGGCGTGCATCCCGCGCCACGCCAGCGCATCAACGAGCCGGCCGATTTGTTTACCTAGTAAAGGTTTCATCTGTGTGCGCGCCGATCGTATTGTCATGCAGGAGAAATCTTTTTAAGCACTGGCGGTATTTCCAGCGAGTGAAAAAAATCGGATCATCTGGCTGAAGCGTACATGTAAACCACTTTTCCTGGGCTGACAAACTCCGATAGGAGTGAAATGTTTCTAGCTGAGTGGCATCTACATGCCTCAAACCCCATCGGGGGTGAAATGGTATTGGGCATAATCGTTCATCGCGTGATTTAAAATTGTAAGCAATGCTCGCACATGCCACTCCTAATGAACTTTGACGATCAAATTCGGTAATCAAGTACGCGCCCCAGTGCCGTGTCATTCAGAAGGAATCTTTTTAAGCACTGGGCAGTATCGCTGGCGAGTAAAAAGATTCCTTCTGAATGACAACTCGTGGAGGAGGTTACCGATTTAGAAAGTCAAAACTCATAAGGAGTTTGAATCATCAAGGTTGGCCAACACTAGAAACATCTCACCCCTATCGGGGTTGGAAAAATTGCCTGCAATTAAGATGAACGTATTCCAACTGAGAAAACATGGGGTCGCCTTATTCTCTTTTTATTGCTTTGATAAAGCATGTACGCACAACTCGGATGAACCAAAAATTTCTGCGGAATGACAGGTTCGGAGGGAAGGAGTCATTGATCTAGCGCTCGAAATATTCGCGCGCGGCGGCGGAGTTCGCGGTGTTTTCATAATGAAGGCCGAGCAACCGTAGCCCCCGCCCCTTGTGGGCGGCTGGTTGCGTGGAGGCCGTTCGTTCGAACCGCGATGCCCCCACGAGTTCGTGCACGCAAAATCGCCCCACAAGGGGGCGGGACTACGGCGAGCGCTATTGCGCAGCCAGCTTCTTTTGCACCCACTCTAAGTTTTTTTTGAATGCTACAAACTGCGGCGCGCTTTGCACGAGCTGCGACCACAGGGCCTCGGCTTGCTCGAAATATTCGCGCGCGGCGGCGGAGTTCGCGGTGTTTTCATAATGAAGGCC
>CAYNDW010000374.1:0-515 GCA_964395375.1 uncultured Cytophagia bacterium | reverse complement strand
TTCGTGCACGCAAAATCGCCCCACAAGGGGGCGGGACTACGGCGAGCGCTATTGCCCTGCCAGCTTCTTTTGCACCCACTCTAAATTATTTTTGAATTCTACAAACTGCGGCGCGCTTTGCACGAGTTGCAACCACAGCGCAGCAGCTTGTTCGAAATATTCGCGCGCGGCGGCGGGGTTCGCCGCGTTTTCATGACGCTCGCCCATATTCTTGTATGAAAGCGCCAAATTATTTTTGAACTCGACGTTGTTGGGAAAAGCATCGTAAAGCTCTTTTGTCACCTCAAGGTCTTTTTCAAAAAAAGACAAAGCCGATTCGACGTTGCCAAGCTTGTTATGAGTGGAGCCAAGATTGAAATAAGAAATCGCCAAGCCGTTTTTAAACGCGACATTGTTGGCGTAGGCCTCATAGAGTTCTTGGCCTAATCGGGAACGTTCTTCATAAAACCCCAACGCCTTCTCCAAATTCCCCAGCGCGCTGTGCGTTTCGCCGAGTTTGGAGTAGGAAATCGCCA
>CAYNDW010000373.1:0-6514 GCA_964395375.1 uncultured Cytophagia bacterium | reverse complement strand
CGCCGCGCTCATCGATGCGATAACGATGATAAAGAATGCCGCGCGGCGCTTCGGTGCAGCCGTGGCCGACAGCGGCGCGAGGTTCTACGGGCACGAATGGCGTTTCCGGCATTTCATATTCCGCAATAATGCGCAACGCTTCGTCGCAGGCGTAGGCGGTTTCAACGGCGCGGACAATGATGCTCTGAAAGGGATTGCGGCAGTGTTGCGCCAAACCGGCGTCGCGCGCGGCCGCTTGCGCGAGCGGCGAGAGTTTGTCGAAATTCAGATTATAGCGCGCCAGCGGGCCAACGAAATAAGCGCCGCGTGTTTTTAAAACCGAGTGCAGCGCGTTGGAATGTTGCACGTGCTCCTCGGCAAAATGAGTTTCGTATTCCGAAATCGCAATGTCGAGGCCCCGGTTGGAGACGAGCCGGCCTTCGTTAAAAGGATATTCCTCGGGATGGCGCAGCGCGACAAATTCATAGTCTTGTTGAAAATTCGGAAACTTCAGTCCGGCGGTCCAGCGCACGGTTTCCATCGCCGCGTCGCGCGCCCATTTCAGTTTTTCCGTGAGCGGCGCAAAATCTTTTTTCGAGGGCGTTTTATAAAATCCGCCGACGCGCACGTTGATGGGATGAATCTCGCGGCCGCCCACGAGCGTCACGATTTCATTGCCGGCTTTTTTCAATTGCAGCCCGCGTTGCACAATCTGCGGATGATCCTTTGCCATTTGAATGGCGTCTTGGTATCCGAGAAAATCCGGCGCGTGCAGCATGTAAATGTGCAAGACGTGACTCTCGATCCATTCGCCGCAGTAAATCAAACGCCGCAGCGCGCGCAGTTGTCCTTCTACTTTCACGCCGAGCGCGTCTTCCATCGCATGCACCGCGCTCATTTGATAGGCAATCGGACAGATGCCGCAAATGCGCGCGGTGATATCGGGCGCTTCGGTGAAGTTGCGTCCGCGCAAGAAAGCTTCGAAGAAACGCGGCGGCTCGAAGATTTTTAATTTGACTTCGGCAACGGTTTTGCCTTTGAGCTTGATATATAACGCGCCCTCGCCTTCCACGCGCGCGAGGTAATCGACTTTGAGGGTTTTGGTTTTCATGGGTATTTTTTAAAAAGATTTGGCGCCGGTAAGCCGTGTGCGAAATTTTAACCTTGCACTTATTGCCGGCGAAGACGCCGGTTGCGCAGCGGTGAAATCGCGGCGCATTTGCAGACGAGCCGTCCGAGTTACGTGCGCCCCTCGTGCGCCTCGCTCTCTTTCCGAAACGCTTCGGCATAGGCATTGAAACCGCGAAACGCGCGCACGAGGTCGGGCTCCTTCACGCCGAGGCCGCTCCACCATTCACTCAACGAACTCGTGTTCGGCGTTTCTTGGGGGCCGAAGCAACCGAAGCAGCCGCGATTATAAGACGGGCACAGAGCGTCGCAGCCCGCGTGCGTCACCGGACCGAGACAAGGCGTTCCGTGCGCGGCCATCACGCAAACAATGCCGCGACGCTTGCACTCCATGCAGACGCTGTGCGCCGGCGTGTTCGGTTTGCGGCCATGAAGAAAGGCGCTGATCACTTCGACGAGCTGCATTTTGTTGATCGGGCAGCCGCGCAATTCAAAATCGACAAACACGTGATCGGCAATCGGTGTGGATTTGTTGAGCGTCGAAATGTATTCCGGCGTCGCGTAGACAATCGAAATAAAATCTTTCACGTCTTTGAAATTGCGCAACGCTTGGATGCCGCCCGCGGTCGCGCACGCGCCGATGGTGACTAAAAATTTCGAGACGCGCCGCACTTGATGAATGCGCTCCGCGTCGTGCGGCGTGGTGATCGAGCCTTCCACCAGCGAGAGATCATACGGGCCTTTCACCACCGCGCGCGAAGCTTCGGGAAAGTTGGCAATCTCCACTGCGCCGGCCACAGCCAACAACTCGTCCTCGCAATCCAACAAACTCAATTGGCAGCCGTCGCACGAAGCGAATTTCCACACGGCCAATTTGGGCTTGCCGCGCGCCGGCGGAGATTTCTGCGGGGCCGCGCGTTTTTTTTCCTGCGTTAGATTTTGCACTGATTTTTTCTTCACTCTTATCTCCCGAGTTGGAAGCGCGAAAACAAAACCGCACGCAAAGGCGCAGAGATACGCAAAGGGCTTTTCCTTGGGATACTTTTGCGTCTTCGCGGCTTGGCGTGAAAGCTTTTATCTTTTGCGACGAATCAACTTTTAGTCAGATTTCCCGCATCGTGAACAAACCTTTGATGCGATCATAGCGAAACACCGGCCCATCTTTGCAAATGAACGTCGGGCCGTATTGGCAGTGGCCGCAGAAGCCGACGGCGCATTTCATGTTGCGTTCCAGCGAGAGAAAAATGTGTTCGGCGGCGACGCCGCGCTTTTGCAATTCGAGCACGGTGTAGCGCATCATGATTTCCGGTCCGCACACCATGGCGACGGCGTTGCGCGGATCGAACGGCGCTTTCGGAATCAGCGTGGTGACGACGCCGACGTTGCCGCGCCAGTTGCCGGTGGCGCGATCGACGGTAACGAAAACTTCCAAATCAAGACGCGAGCGCCAGCTTTCCAATTCGCGGCGAAAGAGAATATCGCTCGGCGTGCGCGTGCCATAAAGCAAGACCACTTTGCCGAATTTCTCGCGCTGCGCGAGCAGCGCATATAACGCCGGACGCAGCGGCGCCAGACCGATGCCGCCCGCGACGATTACCGCATCATTGCCGACTGCTTCTGCCACCGGCCAATGCGTGCCGAAAGGACCGCGTACGCCCAACATGTCGCCACGCTTCAATTTGCGCATCGCTTTCGTCACCGTGCCAACGACGCGCGTGGTGTGTACGAGGGTCGCGGGCGTGGCCGGATCGCCGCTGATCGAGATCGGCACTTCACCGACGCCGAAGACATATAACATATTGAACTGTCCGGCGCTGAATCGAAGTCCGTCCGTGCCGTTCGCCGATTGCAGTTCGAGCGTGAACGTGTCATACGTGTCCTGCCGCACCCGCTGCACGCGATACGGCGACGGCAGCATCGGATCGGCGCTCTGATTTTTTGGTTCAAGCATGGTTGCCATAAATATCCAACAATTGCAAGCGCGTTGCTTCCAAACGTTTCTCCATAATGCTCGTAAAGCGCTTCAACAATTCATAGCCGAGATCGTGATCGTTCTCACATTTGGTGCGCAGACATTTGCCGTCGAGCGCAATCGCGCGCGTGAGCTCAACGGCGCGCGCATCGAAATGCCAGTGGTACGGCGGAATCAACCACGACCAACCGAGCACTTCGCCTTCGCCAATCGTTTGAATCGTGATCGGGCCTTTTTGCGCGCCGAAAATTTCGACTGCAACTTTACCGCGGCGAATGATATAAAATTGATTCGCTTCCTCGCCTTCGCGGCAAAGGAACCGGCCGGCCTCAAAGCGCACATTGGACGCGCAACCGACAATGAGCTGCAAATAACGCGCATCCAATCCCTGCAAAAAGGGATGCTCCGCTAAAACGGGTTCGAGGGTTTCCATGTTCATCTCCTTGTAATCAGTAGCGCAAGAGCATTGTAAATTTTAAATTGAAAATTTTCAATTTTCAATTTGCAATGTCTCGGCGTTGGCACCAGCCCCGCCATCACGAATCGCGCGCACTTCTTCGGTAATATCGATGCCGACCGGACACCACGTAATGCAGCGGCCGCAGCCCACGCAGCCCGAAGTTCCAAACTGATCGATCCAATAAGCCAGCTTGTGCGTCAGCCATTGGCGATAGCGGGCGCGGGCGGAGGAGCGCACATTACCGCCGTGAATATATGAAAAGTCCATGGTGAAGCAGGAATCCCATTTCCGCCAGCGCTCGGCATGCTCGCCGGTCAGATCCGTGACGTCTTCCACCGTGGTGCAAAAACACGTGGGGCACACCAACGTGCAATTCGCGCACGTCAAGCAGCGTTTCGCGACCTCTTCCCAACGCGGATGCTCGGCGTTGCGATAGAGCAGTTCTTTGATGCCGTTCGTGTCCAAGCTTTTGCCCATCTGCTCCGCAGCGCGCGCCACAAGGCTTTCCGCATTGTCTTGTTCCTCGGCAGTGGCTTCGCGAGATTCCAGCTCGCGCATGATTTCCGCGCCGGCCGCGCTGCCGATTTCCACGGCAAACTCGTGTCTGCCCTCTCCCAACATTTCCGTAAGCGCGAGATCGAAGCCCGAAGTTGCTTTGGGCCCGGTGTTCATCGAAGCGCAAAAGCACGTGCCCCCGGCTTGGCTGCAATTGACCGCGACGATGAAAACATTTTCGCGCCGCGCTTTATAAACGGGATCGACATATTGGCCCGGCATGAAAACTTTATCCTGCACGGCCAGCGCGTGCAGTTCGCATGCGCGCACGCCGAAAAACGCCCGCTTCACTGTTTCCTCCGGCTCGGGTGCGATTTCAAAGCCCTTGTCTTCGCGTCGCGCGCTCCAGAGGCGCAACAGCGGCGGGTGCAAAAACTTTTTCCACGAGTGCGGGCCGACGTTGAAACCGAACCAAGCCTCGTCGCTGCGTTTGGTGAGGCGATACGTGCCCGGCTGTTGCTCATCGCTCCACCCCACGGGCAGATCGCGACTGGATTGCAGTTCGTCATACACAATTGCGCCCTCGCGCACGGTCGGCCCGAGGATGGAAGCAAAGCCGCGTTGCCGCAAGGCGTCGAAGAGAACGTCAAGACTGCTGTGCGCGATGATCTTCATAACTGCGTTTGTCTTTTTTACTGAGTCTGTTGTAACTCTGCCAACTTGTGGAGCCTTATCGTGACCGTGAATTTATTGACTTCAACAGCGCCCCACCAGGGGGCGTGGCTACAAATATCCACGCTTCAACCTCACCTACGCCTCCACCGCGGCGATCGCGGTCATATTCACCACGTCGGTTTCATTCATGCTCCCGATTTGCAGCATATGCACCGGCTTCCTCATGCCCATCAAGATCGGCCCAATGGCTTCGGCGTGGCCGAGGCGTTGCAAAAGTTTGTAAGCCACGTTGCCGCTCATGAGATCGGGAAAGATAAGCACGTTCGCGCCGCCTTTGAGCCGGCAGAACGGATAAAACTCATTGATGATTTCAGGCACCACCGCAGTGTCGGCTTGCATTTCGCCATCCACTTCAAAGTCCACGGCCTTGTGTCGGAGAAGAGCTAAAGCTGCCTGCACTTTCCGCGAAAGCGGATGTTGCACGCTGCCGAAGTTTGAAAATGAGAGCAACGCCACCCGCGGCTCGAAATTAAATCGCCGCACTTCCTTCGCCGCGAGTATCGCAATCTCGGCCAAGTCTTCCGCGGTGGGCTCGATGTTGACCGTGGCGTCGGCGATGAAATACACGCCTTCTTTGAACACCATCGCATACAATCCCGCCACTTTGGAAACGCCCTCGCGCAGTTTGATGATTTGCAACGCGGGTCGCAACACCTCGGGATAATGTTTCGTGAGGCCGGCGATCATCCCGTCCGCCTCGCCCAGATGCACCATCATCGGCCCAAAGTAATGCCGATGGCGCATCAACTCGTCCGCATCACGCCGCGTCACGCCCTTGCGTTTGCGCATTTCATAAAAAGCCTCGACGTACTTTTGCAGCTTCGGTGAAGTCGCGGGATTGATGATTTCGACGCCGCCTTGCAAGCGCACCTGCAATTCTTCGATCCGGCTCATGATAACTTTCTCATCGCCGAGCAAAATCGGATGCGCCATGCCTTCATCGAGAATGATCTCGCACGCCTTGAGAATCGCGGGGAAATCACCCTCGGGATAGACGATGCGCTTGGGCGCGGCTTTGGCTTTGTTGATCATCACGCGCATGAATTTGCGCGAGAGCCCGAGCCGGCTCTCCAACTCTTCGCGATATTTTTCGAGATCGATGTGCTTCTGCGCCACGCCGCTGTCCATCGCCGCCTTTGCCACTGCGGGCGCAACCCACAGGAGCACGCGCGGATCAAACGGTTTCGGAATGATGTAATCGCGGCCGAACTTGAGGTTTTGCAAACGATACGCTTTGATCACGGTATAAGGCACCGGCTCTTTCGCCAACTCCGCCAGCGCGCGCGTGGCCGCGTGCTTCATCTCTTCGTTGATTGCCGTCGCGCGCACGTCGAGCGCGCCGCGAAAGATGAACGGGAACCCGAGCACGTTGTTCACTTGATTGGGAAAATCCGAGCGGCCCGTGGCCATAATCAAATCGCTGCGCACCGCGCTCGCTTCCTCATAAGTAATTTCCGGATCGGGATTCGCCAGCGCAAAGAGGATAGGATCTTTCGCCATCGTCTTCACCATGTCCTGCGTCACCATGTTCGGGCCGGAGAGACCGACAAAAATATCCGCGCCCGCAATGGCTTCCGCGAGCGTGCGCGCTTGCGTTTCCGCGGCCAGCTTCGTTTTGTAGGGATTCATGCCCTCTTTGCGTCCGGCATAGACCACGCCTTTCGTGTCGCACAGAATGAGATTGTGACGCAAGCCGCCGAGGCGCCAATAATAATTCGCGCACGCAATGCCCGACGCCCCCGCGC
>CAYNDW010000372.1:0-6527 GCA_964395375.1 uncultured Cytophagia bacterium | reverse complement strand
AAATGAAAGCACGTTCGCTTATCTGCTTCATCAGTCTTGTTCTCATCAGCGGTATCTTCGCGCAGCAGAACATTGACAATCAAGCCGCAGCCGTGACAGAGGTGCTGAACAAGTACGCCGCCGCGGTGCAAAACAAAAATCTTTCGGAAGTCGAGAAGTATGTCGTCGCCTCCGAAGCCTTCAGCATGTTCGAAGGCAGCCACATCAATTGGGGCTGGGTGGATTATCGCGACAACCATCTCGGCCCGGAGCTGAAAGAATTCAAAGAAATTCAGTACAGCTTCAGCGACGTCAAAACGCGCGTGAGCGGCGACATGGCCTATGCGACATTCAAATCTCACATTGTCGTGAAAATGGAGTCGCGCGAAGTCGAAGGCGAAAGTCTGGCCACGGCGATTCTCATGAAAACCGCGGACGGCTGGAAGATTC
The DNA here is from genome assembly GCA_964395375.1 of uncultured Cytophagia bacterium. Classification (GTDB taxonomy): domain Bacteria; phylum Zhuqueibacterota; class Zhuqueibacteria; order Zhuqueibacterales; family Zhuqueibacteraceae; genus JABWAN01. The sequence continues at coordinate 6,098 of CAYNDW010000372.1, read as the reverse complement.
AGCACATGCACACCTCGCGCATTCCGCCGAAAAAACCGGACGAGAAGAAATAAAAAAGGAACTGCGTGATTTGGCAACCATCCTACAACAAAAAAACAAGACGCGCATTTGAACCAACCGAAAAGGAGAAGCTATGCACAGGAGACAAGCGCTGCAAAAAATGCTGGGAGCGATTCCTGGCTTGATCGCGATCAGCAATGGATTGCCGGTCAAGTTGTTCGCACGGACCGCGACGCCGGCAGGCAACGCGCTGCGGATGCCGCCGACGATTTCCGTCCCGCAAAGCGCGATGACTTTGGCGCAAAGCAATGTCGCGGTTTGGCCGAACACGACGACGCAAGTTATCGCGATCAATAACTCATTTCCTGGGCCGACCGTTCGAATTCAAAAAGGACAAACGCTCAACGTGGAGTTTCGCAACCAATTGAGCCAGCCGTCCAACATTCACTGGCACGGACTGATTGTGCCTGAAAAGATGGATGGTCATCCCAAAGATGCGATTGCAGCAGGAGGTTCGTACACGTATACTTTTCCCATCCTCAACCGAGCCGGCACTTACTTTTATCACGCCCATCCGCACGAGCAGACCGCGGCACAAGTCTACAGAGGCTTCGCGGGATTTTTCATCATCGACGATCCCGACGAAGCGAAGCTCGGTCTTCCCGCCGGCAATTACGACGTTCCGTTGGTCATTCAAGATCGACGCGCCGCTTCTCAGCCGCAGTTTGTTTATAATCCGACGATGATGGACGTGATGAATGGATTTCTTGGCGACCTCGCTTTGGTCAACGGCACGCCGGACGCTTATCTGGAAGTCGCGCGCACGCTGTATCGTTTTCGCGTCTTGAACGGCTCCAACGCGAGAGTTTATAAACTCGCCTTTTCCGACAACCGCGCGTTTCACGTCATCGGCACCGACGGCGGCTTGATCGATGCGCCCATGCAAGTGACCTCGAGCCTCCTGGCTCCTGGCGAGCGCTTGGACATACTCGTCGATTTTTCTTCTGACCAACTTGGACAATCCGTTTCGCTGAAATCCTTGCCCTTTGCCGCCGGCGGTATGGGAACGTATCGACAGGGGGTTGAAATGAACTTGCTCCACTTCGATGTCGCGCGTTCGGAATCCTCCGGCGGAAAAATTCCCGCCAGTTTGACTCCCATCGCTTATTACAATCCCAACGAAGTGCTGCGCACCAGAACATTTACGTTGAGCATGCAGATGGGAATGAACGGCATGCATCAAATCAACGGCAAAGTTTTCGCGATGAATCGTATCGATGAAACCGTGCCGCTGCGAGAGTTGGAGAGATGGCAAATCGTCAATTACACCGATGAATTTCATCCGATGCACGTTCACGGCGTTTTGTTTCAGGTTTTGGATCGCGGTGGAAATCGTAACCTTGCGCCGGTTGATCGCGGCTGGAAAGACACCGTGCTCGTCAATCCGAATGAGACGGTCAATGTCTTGATTCGATTCGATAGCTATGCCGGCATTTACTTGCTGCATTGCCACAATCTCGAGCACGAAGACGACGGCATGATGCTGAACTTGCAAGTGGTGCAAACGACCGGCGTGAAAGAGGACGAGCCTATCCCGCAGCGGTACGGTCTGCTGCATCAGAATCATCCGAATCCCTTCACGGAGAGCACGATGCTTCGTTATGAAATCGCCGCGCCGCAGCCGGCCTCGGTTGATTTGAGGGTTTATGATAATCTCGGGCGACAGGTTGCCGCGCTGGTGCAGCAGCGCCAAGCCTCGGGAATCTACGAAATTCCTTTTCAAGGCGATCAACTTCCAGCCGGTGTTTATTGGGTCAAGCTTCGAGTCAACGGCGTTGTCGATTCGAAGATGATCATGTTAGTCAAATAGTGTTCGGAGCCAAAAATGAATAAAAGAATTCTGTTCGTACTCGCCGGATTGGCGGTTTTGGCCGTCGCTGCGATTTATCTCTATCCCAAATTTTTCTCTTCTTCAAAACCGGAGAGAAAAATTCTGTATTGGACGGACTCGATGCTTCCCGGCGACCGCAGCGATCGGCCCGGCAAATCGCCGATGGGCATGGAGCGCACGCCGGTGTATGCGGAGGAGGCGCAGCCCGAATCATCTGCGCATGCAAACCATGCGGAAGAATATTACACCTGTCCGATGCATCCTTCGGTGCGCAGCGACAAGCCCGGCGCGTGTCCAGTGTGCCACATGGCGCTCGTGAAAAAGACGAAAGTGATTAATGGTGATGATTCGTCGAACCATGACATGGCTGCGCTCGAAGCCGTGCGGCTCTCCTCGACGCAACGCGTGATGGCGAACGTGGCGACGATGACGGTCGACCGGCGCGCTTTAAACAAAGAGATTAATGCCGTCGGCGTCGTCGAAGTGGCCGAGCCGAATTTCAAACACATCAGTTCGCGCTTTCCCGGACGTTTGGAGAAGCTTTATCTTTCTTACACCGGCCAACAAGTGCAAGTCGGCGATCCCGTTGCCGAAGTTTATAGTCCCGAAGCCATCTCCGCGCAGCAGGAATTTTTACTCGCGCTGCAATCACAGGAAATCAGCAAAATGGCGACGGGAACGATCGCGAACACTTCGACGCAATTGTTCGAACAAGCCCAACAGAAGCTTGTGCTCTTGGGCTTGGAACGGCTGATTCCGGAATTGCAGCAGACGCGCAAAGCGCGCGAGATCGTAACGACCTATTCGCCGATTCGCGGCACGGTGCTGAAAAAGAGCGTCGATCCGCAGCATTACACGTGGACCGGTGAAGACATGTATGACGTGGCCGATCTCTCTATCGTGTGGATGTATTTGGAGGTTTATGAAAAAGATATTCGCTTCGTCAAAACCGGCCAGCCGGTGCGCATGACGAGCGAGGCGTATCCGAACGAAGCGTTCACCGGCAAAGTGACCTTCATCGATCCGACGATCAACAATGAGACGCGCACCGTGCGCGTGCGCGCGGAGTTTGCGAATCGCGAGGGCAAACTCAGGCTCGGCTTGTATGTGAAAGCGCAGATTTTGATTCCGAGTAATGAGGCACTCGTGGTTCCAACTTCCGCGGTGCTCACGACCGGCAAGCGCACGGTGGTGTGGATCGAAGTGCAGGAGAATATGTTCGAGCCGCGCGAAGTCGTGCTCGGCGCGCAAACGGAGGAATACTACGAAGTGCTCAGTGGATTGCAAGGCGGAGAAAAGATCGTCGTCACCGGCGGCTTTCTGCTCGATTCCGAGAGCCAGTTGCAGCAGGCGGTTCGGCAATGAATGAAAATTTAAGCAGCTAAAGCAAACTGCTCGCGCGCGTGTAAAATATCTTTGCGAGTGGCTGAACGCAGCGCCGCTGCCGGCACGGAAACAACTGTAACGGTTTCGCCGTTGCCCGCAAAGAATTCAACTTCATATCCTTCGGGATAATCCGGCGTTGCCGGATGATGTTCGACCGCAATTCCGATATCGCCGGCAACAAGATTTTCTTCGGGAAAATCTTCCGTGAGAATAACGCGGGAAAATAATGGGAAGTTCATTGTTTTAGCTCCGGAATTAATGTGACAAAACGAACAACCGATTCACGGCGGCGAATCATCCAAATGGAACGAATCCAGCGCTTTTGACCATTCGGCCCAATGAGCGGTGCAACGATTTCGTACTTGGTTCCAAACAAAGATTGCTTTCCAGGGATGACGTCAACGGGTAAATGTTGTGCTCTCAAATCGGCTTCGAGAATCTGCCAATTGGTCTGTTCGTAACCCATCTCGTTCAGGAAGCGCGCCTTGGATTTACCTTCGTCATGAGAAGGGTTGAGGAGATAGTCACGCAACTTTTCGGGCGCGATAATTGTCGTGAACGAAACGAGCTTCATGCACAGGCCTCGGCTGTTTTCAATTCGGCAATCTGTTCATCTAGAATAAGTATTCTTTAAAACCGAAACAAGAAACTTTTTACATAGATTTGTTTCAACTGCAATCTTGCCGGAGTCTATCATGATCGAAAAAATCATCGACTATTGCGCCCGCAACAAGTTCATCGTGATCTTGTTCTATGCGGCCATCATCGTTTGGGGCATTTGGGCCGTGCAGCACACGCCGCTCGATGCAATTCCCGATTTGTCGGAGAATCAAGTCATCGTCTTTACCGAGTGGATGGGCCGCTCGCCGCAGTTGGTGGAAGATCAAATTACTTTTCCGCTGGTGACCGCGCTGCAGGGCGTGCCGCAGGTGCATGCCGTGCGCGCGCAGTCGATGTTTGGGATGTCGTTCATCTACATCATTTTTGAAGAGACCACGGAATTGTATTGGGCGCGCAGCCGCGTGTTGGAAAAACTTTCGACGGTGCAGACGATGCTGCCACCCGGCGCGAAGATGCAGCTCGGTCCGGACGGCACCGGCGTTGGACACGTTTTCTGGTATACCGTCGAAGGCAAACAAGATTTGGGCACGCTGCGCGCGATTCAAGATTGGTACGTGAAGCTGCATCTGCAGGGCGTGCCCGGCGTCGCGGAAGTGGCTTCGGTCGGCGGTTACGTGCGGCAATATCAAGTCGACGTCGATCCGAATAAGATGAAGGGCTACAACATTACGCTCAACGACGTGCGCGACGCGGTGATGCGTTCCAATAATGACGTCGGCGGAAAAATTTTGGAAATTTCCGACGCCGAATATTTCGTGCGCGGGCAAGGTTATATTCAATCCCTGCGCGACGTTGAGAACATCATGGTCGGCTCCGGCTCGAACGGCACGCCGGTGTTTATCAAAAATATCGGCACGGTGCAGATGGGCGGTGATCAACGCCGCGGCGCATTGGAGAAAGACGGCAAAGGCCAAGTCGTGGGCGGTATCGTCGTCATGCGTTACGGTGAAAACGCCAAAGCCGTGATCGATCGCGTCAAACAAAGAATCGCCGAGATCACGCCCGGTTTGCCGGAAGGCGTCGAAATTAAAACGGCGTATGATCGCAGCGATTTGATCGTGGCTGCGGTCGGCACCCTCAAGCGCGCTTTGATTGAAGAAGCAGTGGTCGTCGCCCTCATGGTATTGATCTTTCTGCTGCACGTGCGCAGCGTGATTCGCGTCATCATTGAAATCCCCATCGCGGTGTTGATCGGTTTTATCGGCATGAAGCACTTCGGCATCACCTCGAATATCATGTCGCTCGGCGGCATCGCCATTGCCATCGGCGTGATCGTCGACGCCTCGATTGTGTTGGTGGAAAATGCTTATCGCAATGTCGCGCGCGCGCAGGAAGAGAAGGGTGAGTTGACCAAAGAAGATTTCGTCGAGATTTCGATTGTCTCGGCCAAACAAGTGGGCCCGGCGATTTTTTATTCGGTCGCCATCATGGTTGTATCATTCCTGCCGGTGTTCTTGCTCGAAGGGCAGGAAGGGAAACTCTTTCGCCCGCTGGCGTTCACGAAAACTTTCGTGCTGGCCGGCTCCGCGATCATCGCCATCACGCTCGTGCCGATGCTGATGACCATGCTCACGCGCGGCAAGTTTCGCAGCGAAAATAAAAATTCGATCACGCGTTTTTTGAACTGGCTCTATGCGCCGGTGATTCGCTGGGTGCTCGCGCATCGCAAGCTCACCATCGCGCTCAATGTCATCGCGCTGCTCATCACGATCCCGATGATGCTGCGCATGGGTTCGGAATTCATGCCGCCGCTCGACGAAGGCAGTTTGCTGTTCATGCCGGTGACGCTGCCCTCCGCTTCGATCACGGAAGTCAATCGCATTCTGCAAATGCAAGATGCCGTCATCAAATCGATTCCGGAAGTGGAGCAAGTTTTGGGCAAGCTCGGCAAAGCAGAGACTTCCACCGATCCCGCGCCGATTAGCATGATCGAAAGCATCATTCTCTTGAAGCCGAAAGAGCAGTGGCGGCCCGGCATGACGAAGAACGACCTCATCGCCGAGATGGATGCGAAGCTGCAAATCCCCGGCGTGCGCAACGGCTGGACGCAGCCGATCATCAACCGCATCAACATGCTCGCCACCGGCGTGCGCACCGATCTCGGCGTGAAAATTTTCGGCGCGAACCTCGACACGTTGGAGCGTTTGGCGATTGCATCGGAACGCATTCTCCGAACCGTGCCCGGCGCTGCCGACCTTTA
>CAYNDW010000371.1:0-6531 GCA_964395375.1 uncultured Cytophagia bacterium | reverse complement strand
CTTTGAACACACCTTGCGTCAAGTCGCGCGGACGAGTGGGCAGGCCCTTGTCATCGAATTGCTCGGTCACGCCGTCGCCGCGTCCGGTTTCGCCGTGACATGCCGCGCACGCATCCGCGAAGAGTTGCTTCGCCTTCGCTTCAGCTTCGGGCGTGTATGCCGGCTCCGGCGGAATTTTGATGAGGCCCGTGCCCTCCGCGCTCTCATTCATATTCACCGTGAAAGGTTCTGCTGCGAGCGACTTGACGTAATGCACCAAGCCCCAGCGCGTCTTCTCCGGCAAATGTGCCCACGAAGGCATCGACGAACCGGGAATGCCGCGCGAGATTGCAACGTACAAATCTTCGTCCGTAGGAAATCTTTCCCACGTGGATACGATGCGATATTGTGCCGCGGTAAAATCGCGCGGCTTGGGATAGAGCAGGTACGCGGCTTCGCCCTCGCCTTTGCCATCGACACCGTGACAAGGCGCGCATTGCTGCGCATAGATGTTTTTCCCCAAAGCTAAAAGTTCGGGAGAGCTTGATAGCTTTTGTGTGGGGCGAAGCGCAAAGACGAGTGCGCCGTTTTGTTGCTCCTCACCGGCAGGGTTCGGGACGAAGCTGAGCAAGCCCAGTCCGGCACAGAGGAGTGTGACGATCAAACCGCGAGCAACAAGAGGGGAGGAGGTTCTCATGGCAAGCCCTTTCTTTCGAAACGTGAGCGCGCGAACGACTGCCAGGCAGAAGCGGAATACAAATAGGATGCTTTTATCCTGTTTTCGGCAATTTAAACCTTCGTGGTAAAATGTCAAGCACTTTTTCGGATTTTTTTGTCCTAATATATTGCATCTGGAAAAGTGCCAAGCTATATTGTCTGCGCTGATGAAATGAATTAGGAGAATGAACCCATGCCGGTTGTTTTCAGTCGTGCTTGTGAATATGCCTTGCGCGCCTTATTTGAAATGGCGCGCCATCCCGAGCAGGAGAATTGGACGGTGCAAGAATTGGCGCGCCGCACGGATACGCCCGCGCCGTTTCTGGCTAAAACTTTTCAGTTGTTGGTGAAGGGAGAAGTATTAAACTCCAGCAAGGGGCGAATGGGAGGATTTACCTTTATGCGCAAACCCGACAAGATCACATTAATGGAGGTGGTCGATATTATCGATGGGCCTTCGTTGTCAAAAGATTGCGCCCTGGGCCTGCCCTCGTGCAATGAAAAAGACCCCTGCTTTTTTCATTCCTATTGGAAGGGCATACGGGAGACCATTATGGCTGCGCTGCGCAATGAGTCGTTAGTCAAAGTCGCGCGGGAAAAAAAAAGCCCAAGAAAACTTCTGAACCGCAAACTCTAACCTGAACGCGCCCTCCTGCGCGCTGAAATTTTCTGAGATCGCGATTCATCCTGGCCTCCTCGAATTTGTGCTACCTTAAGTTTGCACATCAAAATGTCAAACCCCGATTATCCCTAATTCCAGTGCGTACCGCGGATCGCGATCAACAATTCCGATATCTTTAAGGACAGCGGCAAGTGTTTGCCGTTGCGGCGTGGGTGGGTATTCGTGTCGAGACCAAGAAAAGGAATTGAATGGCCTTTTTATAGCGCGGGGTGTGTGGTGTGCCAATCGTGTAACCCACGATTTTGCCATTCGAAGTGATCATGAGCGTAAGCTCCGGCTCCGGAACATTCCAGGTGGCGTCCTGGCGAATTCTTACTTTGCCGCCGGAACCGACGACGCGGTGCGATGTCGCTTTGAAAAATAGCTCCGGACGTTCCGCTTCATAAACACGCGCATAGAACTCACCGCCGCCGGCATCTTTTGACTCCTCTTGGCGACCTTGCTTGCTGCGAAAATACGTGACTCCGCTCGCCCACAACTCTTGAGATTGAATTGGGGCTTCCAAAACAGAGGCGATGAACTGCTGGCCATTATCTACCGGTTCAACCGCGCGTGCGATTTCCGCGAGTTTGCCAAAGAGATTATCATCATTGACGAAGGCATCCCAGTTTTCGTCTTCCAACAAATGAAAGCCGTGATCTGTTTCAATGATGACGCCGGTTTTTATTTTGTAGAGTTTCAATCTCAAAACCTCAATGCAGATATGCCGCAGCCAAACGCCAACTCATGCGAAACGGCATTTCCAGCATGGACGTTGGAACAAGCACGGACTTCGAAATCATGCCGCGCTTGCCGCATCCGCTCGGAAACACTGTTAGCTGCGTTGGTTTGCATACACCACGATCTTCATGTTTCTATCAAACCCATAATAGAAAAGTGACCATTACCTCAAGAGCAACATTTTTTTCTCAGACACAAAATTTCCAATTCTTATACTGTAAAAATACGTGCCACTTGAGACGGTTTTATTATCGTCGGCTTTGCCATCCCAAACCACAGAATGTATACCAATGCCTTTCTCCTCATCAACTAATGTTCGTACAAGCTTACCTAGTGTATCATAAATTTCTAAACGTACTCTGCCAGTTTTCTCTACAGCATATTCTATTGTAGTAGAAGGATTGAAGGGGTTGGGATAGTTTTGGATGAGATGAGGCGCTAAAGGCGGCTTACCTACTGGCTCCTTTACCGCTGTGGATAGAGCTAATTCATCTAATATGGAAAGTGTAGCCTGTACCATTTCTTCACCTGTTTGAAAATCGGCAAAGCTGTGTGTTCCCATCCATGTCCAGTATGTTCCTAGTTCGACACTCTCATCGGGAAGGTAACCGATATGGTCATTTGTCAAAGCCAAAACAAAAGTATTTTCTGCCCCAAAGGGAGAACCATCTTTAATCTGTTTCGCAAATTGCGGGAAAGTTTCTCCGGGTGTTGCAACAATACAAATATCACCGATCTTAATTGCTTGAAGCCATGATTCTTGGATTGTTCCACGCAGTGGCCTTAGCCTCTCTCTGCTAATCCTAAAAACGCATGGTTCAAAACACCTTGGCTTTACAAATTTCAAACCTCCAACCTGTTCAAACGTGAGGAGGTCGTTACAGAGAACTTTACTGGGGTCATTTGGAATGCCGAGCAATTCATATTCTTCACGTGGATAATTATTGCACGTATCATTTGGATACGCTTGCAACATCGCTTCGTGAAGCCACGTTTCTTCCTGCTCTTCATCAAATTCGCGAATCTTATAATTAAAAGGGCGTTTGATTACGGCTATCTCATTGCTTAAACGTTGGCTTGATAAAGTATCTTTCAAAGCATCTTTGATCTTTTTTTCCAACATTAAAATAACATTTACGGTTTTCCTATCTCCCTTTAAATAAACGCCACCTGCGGCACCAGAAAGATACACGACGATTGGTTTTCCCAATTGTGGATCAAGCATCAAGTCTTGTGTAACCAAACCATAGAAGCCGGGAGACCTCAGATTATTGGCGTTTGAATATTTTACATCAAGCGAAGTATCTTGATTCACAATGTTATAATAAGAAGTATTATTGTTGTGAATTGAGTGAATAAAAAACATTGAATATACTTCTGTATTTGACATAAACCGGAAAAGAGGTAAATCTCGAATATAGTCTCCTCCGCCAATCTCTTCGTCGTCCAAGTTATCAACAAATAATGCATCAACTTCTTTTTGGTGTGCATTTGCTAGAATCGCAGCATTTACGATTGCATCAACAGCATTTTCAGCAAACTCTTCATTTAAAATACTATTGTGTACATCTCTGGCACATGGAGCACCGTGAGTGTGACTCGCGTTGATTAAGATGTTGTCAAAAGGAATACCGACTTCATCTTCGATTCTTTGAGCCGCTATATCCAAATACTCCCGTCCGATGAACAACACGTCGACTGCAACAATGCATAACTTCGTTTCTTGATCGCCAGTATAACCTTGAATTACAATGGCTGTCGCATTTATTTTTCCATTCTCAGTTGGCCAGCCATATTCGCCAAGCTTTGGTTCAGGTGCACATTTTAATGCAACTTCATTTGTTTCAGAATCAACAGTATATTTTAGAAGCCACCCATTCACACACCGTTGCGCAACGCCCCCAGTCAAAGGCATTGAATCATCAAGTTGTATACACTGAACCGCCGCGCCAACCTTGAATTTGCCTGAGTTGGGTTGCGCTATCGTATTGAACGGTAAACTAAAGCTCATAGTGATACAGATGAATACTCTGAACATGAGCACATAAATTTGAGATTGCACCTTTTTCATGGTTTGCCTCACAGTTTAATATGTTCTCATCTCTGCCGCAAATCCGTTTGAATTTTCGGATGCGGCCAACAAGGAATAACCGCAAATGAAAAAAATTAGCGTGCATTAGCGGTGATTCGTGGTTTAAAAATGTTAGCAGAAAAATTTTTTATACAAAAGCCAGATGGAACAAAAACAAAAATACTGCTGCCGATGTTCCGAGTATGAACGTGCCCAAGCTGTGCAGCCGGTAGCCGGTTTTGACGTCCATACCGGAGAGTTGCGTGACCACCCAGAAAAAGCTGTCGTTCGCATGTGAAAACACCATCGACCCCGCGCCGATGGCGATGACAACGACGGCTTTTTCAATCGGGCTGTCGAACCCCAATGTGTCCATCATCGGCACCATGATGGAGGCGGTGGTGATGAGCGCCACCGTCGATGAACCTTGTGCCGTTTTGATTGCCGCAGACAAGAGAAAGGGCAACCAGATGCTCAAATGAACATCCGCCAAAGCCTTGCTCAGCAACTCTGCGATGCCGGAATCTTGCAACACCTTGCCAAAAATTCCGCCGGCGCCGGTAATCAAGATGATCGAAGCCGCGCTGCTCAAGGATTGTCCGACCCAGCCCGATATGGAAAACATTTCGGCCTCCAGCTTCTTGGGCAGCAACGCGGAAAGAAACATTCCAAATGGATGCACTTTCAGCTTGACGCTCAAAAGAATAATGCCAACGATGCTGAGGGCGAGATAGAGAATGATCATCTAATGCAAATCTCCTTTGACAACCGATCCTGATTTTCCTATTAGTATATCAAGGTCGGCGCCTTGGTCGGCTTGCTGCACATGCTCCAAGTAGATGCGCACGTAACCTCGGTTTGCATGCGGCGCGGGCGGCGACCACGAAGCTCTGCGCCGATTCAACTCTTCATCCGAGACCTCGAGGTGCAGCTTGCGATTGGCAACATCCAGCTCGATGAAGTCGCCGTTTCTTACCAGGGCAAGCGCGCCGCCGATGGATGACTCCGGCGAAATGTGCAACACCACAGTTCCATAAGCCGTGCCGCTCATTCTTCCGTCCGAGATGCGGACCATGTCCTTCACGCCTTTTAGAATCAATTTCTCGGGAAGGTCAACGTTGCCCACTTCGGGCATGCCGGGATATCCTTTCGGGCCGACGCCTTTGAGCACGATGACGCACGATGCGTCGATATCCAAATCAGGATCATCGATGCGCGCATGATAATCCTCCATGCTTTCAAACACGACGGCGCGGCCTCGGTGTTTCATCAATGCCGGCGTTGCTGCCGAGGGCTTGATCACCGCGCCATTCTCGCACAGATTTCCTTTGAGCACGGCAATTCCCGCCTCCGGCTGCAACGGCTTTTCGATGCCGGCAATCACCTCGCGATTGAAACATTCGGCTTTGGCGTTGTTCTCTTGCAGCGTTTTTCCATTGACGGTTATCGCCTCCTGATGAAGGCGGTCACCCAGTTCTTTGATCACAACGGGCAAACCACCGGCATAAAAGAAATCTTCCATCAGAAATTTTCCCGAAGGCATCAAGTTGACCAATAACGGAATTTTGCTGCCGAGCTTGTCAAAATCTTCGAGATCTAATTTTATCCCAATCCTGCCTGCAATCGCCAGAAGGTGAATGATCAAATTGGTGGAGCCGCCCACTGCCGCGTTGACGACAATAGCGTTTTCGAATGCTTGCCGCGTGAGAATTTTAGACAGCCTCAGATCTTCATTGACCATGGCAACAATGCGGCGTCCCGATAATTGTGCCATGACTTTTTTTCTGGAATCGACTGCCGGAATCGCCGATGCTCCTGGCAATGTCAATCCCAAAGCTTCCACCATCGTGGCCATGGTTGAGGCGGTTCCCATGGTGTTGCAATGGCCGTTGCTGCGCGCCGCGCAAATTTCCGCCTCCAACAAATCTTCTTCGGAGAATCCTTCCGTCTTTTGCTTCGTCTTGATCATCCAGTTAAATGAACCGGAGCCGATGCAATCTCCCCTGAAGCGGCCATTTAGCATCGGCCCGCCTGGCACGACGAGGGTGGGCAGATCGACGCTGCACGCGCCCATCAACGTTGAAGGCGTGGTCTTGTCGCAGCCCGTTAAAAGCACGACGCCATCCAGCGGGTTGGCGCGGATCGATTCTTCCACATCCATGCTCACCAGATTGCGGAACAACATGGTCGTGGGACGCATGATGGTTTCGCCCAACGAGGTCACAGGAAATTCGAGGGGAAATCCGCCCGCCTCCAACACGCCTTTTTTCACGATCTCGGCAAAATCCCGCAAGTGGCCGTTGCACGGCGTCAGCGCCGACCACGTGTTGCAAATTCCAATGACCGGCCGCCCGCGGAAATG
>CAYNDW010000370.1:5677-6532 GCA_964395375.1 uncultured Cytophagia bacterium | reverse complement strand
CGAGGTCGCCGAGGAACTCCGTGTGCGCGCGGCCAACATTGGTGATCACGCCAAAATTGGGCACAGCGATTTCGCACAAATTTGCAATTTCACCGAAATGGTTGGTGCCCATTTCCACCACGGCGATCTCCGGGCCATATGTCAGCTCGCTCAAAGTGAGCGGCACGCCGAGGTGGTTGTTGAAATTGCCAATGGTTTTGTGCGTGAAAAATTTCTGCTGCAACGCAGAGGCGATCATCTCTTTGGTCGTCGTTTTGCCGTTACTGCCCGTGACGGCGACGATGTTCTTGCCCCAACGTTTGCGAATGGTGCTGCCGAGCTTTTGCAATGCGGCCAGCGTGTCTTCTACGATTATAAAATTGCCAAAAGCTTTTTGGTTTGATTGAAGCCATTGCGCGTCGACCACTGCTGCGAGCGCTTGCTTCGCAAAAACGTCGGCAATAAAATTATGGCCATCGAAGCGATCCCCGCGCAACGCAACGAACAGCGCCTCCGCGCCGCACGCACGCGAGTCAATGGAGATTACCGTCGCGCGTCGCGTGAGCACGGCTTGGTCGCCGACATAACGCGCGCCTTTGCCGAGCGTGCGAAGGATTTCGCCGAGTGTGAGGATGAGGGCCATAACTTTTACGCCGCCATTAACGCTGTCATCAATGCTGTCATCAATGCTGTCATTCAGAAGGAATCTTTTTCAGCACAAGAACAAAGCCTCGTTCACGATGAAAAAGCATTTCCGCCGAAGTCACCAAGTTTCGCCGAATTTTGCAAACAGTGTTTGCAAAATTGATACGTTTGATCGATTGCAGCAAACAACTCCGTTAGGAGTGAAATGTTTATAGACGCATTCCATCAACC
>CAYNDW010000370.1:0-5667 GCA_964395375.1 uncultured Cytophagia bacterium | reverse complement strand
GTTTTGAAAACTCCGTAGGAGTGGTATGTCTTCTTCGCTCGAACGTTGGTGCTCGAAAAACAACATGTCACTCCTTCGGAGTTTGAGAGACGAGAGGGAGCGTGCTATAAACATGACACTCCTATCGGAGTTTTTCAAAAGCGTCTCGGCAACAACGCCGCGCACGCGCTAATGATGCCGAATTGCAAAATCAGCGATTTCGCAATCAGTGCTTGCGAAATTAGAGGACAACTCCGTTAGGAGTGAAATGTTTATAGACGCATTCCATCAACCTGTTTTGAAAACTCCGTAGGAGTGGCATGTTCGTTCGCGCGTTGGTAATCGAAAAACAACATGTCACTCCTTCGGAGTTTGACAGACGAGAGGGAGCGGCGTGCTATAAACATGACACTCCTATCGGAGTTTTTCAAAAGCGTCTCAGCAACAATGCCGCGCACGCGTTGATGATGCCGAATTGCGCAATCAGTGATTGCGAAATTCGAGGAGCCACGGGGAAGTCGGACTTTGCAATACTGTGTGAAATAGAAATCTTATTCGCTGCTAACGCTTTCGTTCAAACGTGATGTTGCAAAGCCCGACTTCGACCGTTCTTTTATCAGCGCCAACGGCGCGAGATGCGATAGCCCTGGGCAACGCCCAGCGGAACATGTTCAATTGAATGCCGAATAGCCCTGAAAGGGCGGCGTTACGGTTATTGGGCAAACAGTTCATGGCGAAAATCCATTGCGCCCCGTTGGGGCTAGCACATTTTATGGGTTGCTCTTTTCCAGGGCGTTGCCCTTCGCTTTTGCATTGCGCTCCTTCGGAGCTAAATTCGATCTCACCAAAGCTTTTTCAAATATGCAGCCTGCCGATCAATCTCTGGAAATAATGTACCTTCATGAATTCCTAGTCGAAACAAATCTTCCTCAATTTTCTCTTTACTCTTATGTGGAATCAGATAGTGTTTTAGAATATCGGACTCCATGTCAATCTCTTCTAAAATTGTAGGCAAGGGGATAGTATCAGATATATCGGGTTTCTTTCTTTCGCTATAAATCTTACCGCCATGTAAGGTGAAAACGCTCTGCTGAAAAATCATTCTGTAGTTCAACCGCTCCGGAAAAACTCCAACAGGCGTGGAGTAGCTTTCTAATTTATGCAACTCGTTCATGTCCTTATCTTCTGCTCTGGCAACCTCTAAGACACTCTTGTTTAGTATGAGCATCTTCTTTGACCTGTGGCACGCCATTTCAGATCGAATGACTACGTCAAATGCTTCGGGCGTACAGATTGATGGCCTACCTCGAACGTGATCATTGAGTTTTCTTACATGAAGAGCACTCAGCCTTGCGTCTGAATCTGTTTCAAGAGAATCCTTAACTGCAAAGTATAGCGCAAAAAGAATGCTTTCAGTCCAATCCAATGATCTCGTCGGCAAGGAGTAATGTTGCATCAAACAAAGCCATTCAAAGGCGGACTGATGTTTTTGGCGATACTCCGCCGACCGTAGCTGTAGATGAGCGATTATATCCAACTCGTCATAATGATCTCTTGTTGGAGATGAACTCGGCTTATCGCGAAACACGCTTGGCGTTAGTGCCCAATCGAATTTGGCTTGACCACGAAACCAAAGCCCAAACGGAAACCTCGGATGTATAAAGCGATCACCGACAAGAAACTTTGAGTCATTCGCTAACTCATTGATCTTATCAACAGCGTCAGCAACCGAGTTAATTTCGCCATCATATTTCATAGCGTATTTCGCCTTTTCACGAAAAGGATCACTGCGCCACCACTTCCCTCGCCACGGGCATCTTCATTTGGCAGCGCAATTCGCAACGTGTATTCGAAGAGATCGCGGTGCCGGCGGAGGGGTGTTGTTGCGTGACGCGGCCATTGCCGACCACGTGCGCGTCGATGCCGAGCAATGACAATTGCTGCAAGGCTTGGCGCAATGAAAGGCCAACAAGCTGTGGCATGCGCATTTGCGCTCGCGGCTTCGGAGCGACCTCGAAGAGTTGCAGCGTCACCTTTGAGTCGGGAAAAACCGCGGAGCCGGCGGGCGGCATTTGGCCGAGAATGAAATCGCCCTCGCCGTCCCATTCCGCTTCGAGGCCAAGCTCATCGAGCATTTTTTCAGCAACGGTACGTTGGCGATTGGTGAGATCGGGCAGAACGAGATTGCGCGTTTCCATAATCGTCTCGCGAGAGTTCGGCGTGAACGTTTCAGTGAATTGCGGCGAATTTTTCGGCTGCGCTTGCGCAACGAGTATGCGCTGCGCGATATTTTTGAACGTGGGCGCGGCAACCATGCCACCCCAATACGTGGTGCGCGGATTTTCCAACATCACAAACACGAGATGGCTCGGCTTCTCCGCGGGAAAGAAGCCGACGAACGAAGCGATATAATCATTGCGCGAATAGCCGCGTGCGCCGGTGAGCGGCTTGCGCGCAGTGCCGGTTTTGCCCGCGATGCGCACGCCCTCGATTTTCGCATTGGTGGCCGTGCCTTCGCGCACGACGCCTTCAAGCAAGGTCGTGAGCGTGGCCGCGGTCTCGGTTGAAATCACGCGCCGCACGACTTGCGCATCATCGCGGCGTTCCATGTCATCGAGATCATCGCCGAGGGCGGCGACGAGTTTGGGCTGCAAGAGCAAGCCGCCGTTTGCAATCGCGCCGTACGCCATGGCCATTTGCAGCGCGGTGACGGAGACTTCATAGCCGCGCGACATCGCGGGGAGCGTGAGGCCCGACCACTCTGCCGGCGCTTTAAGCACGCCATTCACTTCGCCTTCGCCCAAGCCCGCGGCCATGCCGAAGCCGAAGTCGCGCGCATAGCGATAAATTTTTTCATTGCCCACACTGCGCGCAACTTTGAACGCGCCGATGTTGCTCGATTTGGTAAAGGCCTCGCGCAACGAGAGATTGCCATAACTCTCGCCGTGATCGGTCATGACTTGGCCCAGGTATTTGTACGAGCCGTTTTCACAGAACACCACATCCGAGGGCTGTTTGATTTTTTCTTGGAAGGCCGCGGCATACGTGACGAGTTTGAACGTGGAGCCAGGCTCGAAAAGATCGGTGATGAGGCGATTGCGGCGCGTGGCATTAGAGTAGTTCGCCGGTTGATTCGCATCGAAACTCGGCTCGCACGCCATCGCGAGAATTTCGCCGGTCATGGGGCGCGTGACGAGGACCATGCCGTTGCTCGCGTCGAATTGATCGAGCGCGAGGCGCAACTCTTCGGTGGCGATGGTTTGAATCATGTTGTCAATCGTGAGCACGAGGCTCTTGCCGTCGATTGCGGCCACGTCGGGCGCGCCGAGATTGGCGAACTGATTGCCGATCGCGTCGCGTTGCATGAAGCGGCGGCCATCCTGCCCGGCGAGCAGCGAATCATACATTTGCTCGACGCCGGCAATGCCGCGATTGTCGATGTCGGTGAAGCCAAGCACGTGCGCCGCGATTTCTTTGTGGGGATAGCGGCGGCGCACGTCTTTTTCAATGCGAATGCCTTCGAGTTTGAGCGCTTTGATTTTGGGTTCAAGCTCGGCACTGACGCGGCGTTTGAGCCAAACAAAAGAGCGGTCGGTTCGCATGCGCTCGTAAAGTTTCGAGGAAGGCTCGCCGATGATGCGGGCAATTTTGTCGGCGAGCTTGCGGCGATCTTTGACCTGGCGTAAATCCGCGCCGAGGGAGATGCAGGCTTCATTCAGCGCGAGCACGTTGAGATTGCGGTCGTAAATCAAACCGCGCTGCGCGGTCACCGGCGCGGCGGTGTGATGCTGGCTGCGCGCGAGGCTCTGATACTTGCCATGCTGGAGCGCTTGGATATAGAGCAGACGACCGAGCAGACCTAAACCAAAGAGCAAAAAAAAACCTTCCACCATCGCCACGCGAAACGAAGGAGTTGGTTTGCGTGCGGGCGATTTTTTCGACGCGGCGGCGCGTGTGGTGGCGAGATGGCGATTCATCATTGCGGTGCGACGACAATCAAATGCGGCGCGAGGCTGATTAGGCCGAGCTGTTCTTGCGCAATGCGCGAGACGCGGGCAAATCCGGCAAGCTGTTCCGCCTGCGCCAGCAGACGATTGTTTTGTTCCTCCAATTGGATTTTCTGAGCCTCTAGCGTTGCGACTTCGTTGGCTAGTTGCTCAACTCCAACTCGCAGCCCGATGAGGAGTAAGCCCAGAAACAGCAAAAGCGCGAAGGGCGCCAATAACAGGAAGAGGGTTTTGGTTTCGCGGGAAGCCTTCTTCGCCGGGCCGACGCGAGATTTGAGGCGCGGTTTCGCCGCAATGGTTCTCGATTGAAAACGCGGTGTGGCCATTGTTACGGCGCGGGTGGGCTTCATTGCTACAGTGAATGAATTAGGTAAAAGCAAAAGCGCTCACGCAGAGACGCTAAGGCGCAAAGTTTCCGCAAAGAAAAACAGAAGCAGATTCTTTCTTTCGAACAAAAGGCTTTTCCTTGCGGGTTCTTTGCGTCTCTGCCCCTTTGCGTGCGCTGTTTATTTTAAGCACGTTTCTGCAACACTCTCAGCTTTGCGCTGCGGCTGCGGGGGTTGCGTTTGATTTCATCCGCGCTCGCCACGATCGGCTTCGAAGTGAGCACAAGAGCTTCGCTTTTCTTGCCGCACACACAGATTGGAAACTCCGGCGGACAGGTGCAGGCTTTTGCGACGTCACGAAAAAATTCTTTAACGATACGATCTTCCAGCGAGTGGTAACTGATCACGCACAGCCGGCCATTCGGCGCGAGCACGCTGAAAGCCCGCTGCAAGAACTCGCGCAACGCACCAAGCTCGTCATTCACGGCAATGCGCAGGGCTTGAAAAACCCGAGCCACGGATTTAATTTGAAGAGGGCCACGCACGACACCTTCGATAATGTTGCGAAGCGCAGTGGACGTCCCGATCGCTCGTGTACATCGTTCCTTTACGATCGCGCGTGCGATGGGTTTGGCCCGTTGCTCTTCACCATAGTCCCGCAGAAGACGCACCAGATCGTCTTGTTCCAGAGTCGCGATTAACTCCGCCGCGGTGTCAGAGAGGGAAGGATCGAGGCGTAAATCCAGCGGGCCCTCTTCAAGATAACTCAAGCCACGTTCCGGCACGTCGATTTGGCGCGAGGAAAGGCCCAAATCGGCGAGCATGCCATCGACAGTCACTACTCCCACGGAAGCCAAGAGGTCGGTGACGTGCCGGAAGTTGCCTTTGATCAAAGAACAGTGCGATTGATATAACGCTAAACGCTGTTGTGCGATTTGCAAGGAATCGGGATCGACGTCGAGTCCGATAATTCGAAGCTCTCCCCCTCCCCTTTCGAGCAGCGCGAGGCTGTGGCCGCCGTCGCCGAGTGTGGCGTCGACAATGATGCGCGTTTCAGGTTGCAGCAAGTAGCTCGCAATCTCTTCGACCAAAACCGGTAAGTGAAACTCGCCTTGCTGTAATGAGGTGCGCGCCACGACATTCTTTCACAAGCCACAATGTTTAAATCAAAAACTTTTTTTGTAAGCGGATTGAACAGATCAAGCGGATACGGCTTTTGCTTTATCCGCTTGATCTGTTCAATCCGCTTACAATGCCTTTTGATTTTATCCTGCACGGCTCAATATTTAGATTCGCTCACGCTTGCAGTTGCTCGCCCTTGCCGCCTTCGATGAATTTTTCATAAAGGCTCGCGT
>CAYNDW010000369.1:0-6532 GCA_964395375.1 uncultured Cytophagia bacterium | reverse complement strand
CGTTCCGACAAGGGCTATTCAAATCGACAGCGTGATCGACGCAGAGGATATCACGACCCATCGCGTCAAACTCACGGATCTAGACCATCAGCTGATGACGGACGTGAAAGATGTCATTGGGAAGAGCGCCGTGCGCCCCTTGCAGACGAATAATCCGATTCGCCTAGGAATGGTAAAGCGACCCAATGCGGTGCGCAAAGGCGATCGTGTGTCCATCGAGGCGAGGCACGGGGGACTCTCGATTCAGGTGGTCGGCTTGGCCAAGTCGAGCGGGGAAATCGGACAAACAGCGACGGTGATTAATGTCGATTCGGGCAAAGAGTTGCGCGCAAAAATTGTGGGGCCAGGAGCTGTTCGTGTCGAATTCTAAGCCAAGCCATTTCATGTGTTCTGTCGCGGTGGCCATGTTGGCGGTCTCGCTGCTGAGCTATGGCTGCGCCTCACCTTCGCCGACAGCCGATGCGAAGCTCGCAGTCCCTTCCTTGCCGGCGCCGAAGACCTTGGGTTCTCTGTGGCAGGAAGAGAACGGTCGCGCCTATCTCTATGAAGACATGAGGGCGATGCGTGTCGGAGACATTCTGACGATCAAGATCGTTGAGAGACATAAAGGCTCAAAGTCCGCCGACACCTCAGCGGAGCGGGATTCCACCATCCAAAACAGTCTGGCAGGTAGCGCTATCGGATACATCGGTATTCCAGGCATTCGCCTTGGCGGGGAAGCCAGGCGAGGGCTCGGCATCGATGGGAGTTCCTCGAATAAGTTTGAAGGCAAGGGGAGCACCAATCGAGAAGGAACCTTGACGGGAACCATTTCTTCCATCGTGACCGATGTACTGCCCAACGGCGATCTTCGGATTGCGGGGCGCCGAGAGGTCACGGTCAATAGCGAGAAGCAATTGATGACGATCGCGGGCATCGTACGGAGGGTGGATGTCGACACCAAGAACACCGTGCTCTCCTCCGCCATCGCGGATGCCAAGATCGAGTATTCAGGGCTGGGAGTTCTGGACGATGTGCAACGGCCTGGATGGCTCGTTCGAGTGCTCGACTGGATCTCTCCATTCTGACAGTCAAGGGTGCAGGATCGATGAAACCAGCCATGAGACGAGCGAAGGGTGTCCGTTGGAACCGTTGGCGCCATAGGATGGCGATGCGATCGTTGCAGCTGATGGTGCTGAACGGAGTCGTCCGTCGAGCCGAGGTCGATCCCCCGCAACATCGCGAAGAGTGTGAAGACATTGAAGCGGATACCGATAGAGGAACGCCAGTAGCATCCATGCCGCCCGGCATCGTGAATGGGCAGGGTCGGCTCGCTGCTTGTGTTTCGTCGATAGGGCGCCTCACCATTTATACACGCGAGACACACGACATGATACGAATATGGATCTGCATCGGACTCTTGGTGTTTGGAAGCCTCCTCTGGGCGATACCGGCCGAGGCGGTTCGCATTAAAGACGTGGGATCGTTCGAAGGTGTTCGGGACAATCAATTGATCGGTTACGGCCTCGTCGTCGGTTTAGATCGAACCGGCGATCAGGTTATCGGCGGACAGTTCACGATCCAGGCCATGATGTCGATGCTCAATAAGATGGGCATCAATCTGGTGATCGATCCCATCCAGCTGCTGACGCGCAATATTGCTTCGGTGATGGTGACGGCTAAATTGCCGCCTTTTGCCAAGCCGGGGTTGACGGTCGATGTGCTGGTCTCCTCAATGGCCAATGCCAAGAGCCTGCAAGGCGGCACCTTGCTTCTCACCCCGTTGAAGGCGGCGAACCAGCAAGTCTATGCCGTCGCGCAGGGACCGGTTTCAATTGGCGGGTTTCTAGGAGGAACAGGTGGGGCTGGCGGATCGACCGTCACCAAGAACCATCAATCTGCCGGAGTCATACCGGGTGGCGCCATCATCGAAAAGGACGCAGGGATCGATATTGAATCGTGGGAGACCGTGTCGGTACTTCTCCGCCACCCCGATTTTACGACGGCGATACGGACGATGGAAGCAATCGACGGGGTATTCGGCAAGGGCAGCGCCATGGCGGTGAATTCAGGACTCGTTCGGGCCTCGATTCCGGAAACGTTTCGCGGTCGCGTTGTGGAGTACATCGCTGCAATCGAAGGGTTGGATGTCAACGTTGATCTGCCTGCGAAAGTCGTCGTGAATGAACGGACAGGCACTGTCGTGCTGGGGGAGCATGTCCGTATCTCCACCTGTGCCATTTCTCATGGCAATCTGACTATCTCGGTAAAGAATACGCTCAATGTGTCGCAGCCTCCTGCCCCATTGATCGGTTCCACCGGTGGCCAGACCACTGTGACCGAAGACGTTCAGACGGAGGCGAAAGAGCAGGAGTCAAGACTGATCGTGGTGGATGAAACGGTGACGCTTGGCGAAGTGGTACGAGCGCTGAATGCGGTAGGGGTCACTCCCAGGGATTTAGTTGCAATATTATCCGCGCTGAGAGCAGCCGGTGCACTTCAAGCTAACCTAGATGTAATATAGATAAAGTAATGATTATTCGATGATTAAATGAAACTATGAATACTGAAATTAAAACGATCAGCTCAGTGGATCATGTGACTGAGATGCAACTTGCTCAACTGCCGGTCTATCCTGGAATCACGCAGGGTCGACAGGGAGAAGTGGGGGATATCAAGGGCGCAGCCCGTGAATTTGAAGCCTATTTTATTTCTCACCTACTAAAAGTGATGCGAGAAACGGTTCCAAAGGGGGCATTAGAGAACAAGGATGGAGCCTATTTTTACTCCTTTTATGACCAGGAAATCGCGCGGTTAGCATCTGAGGCCGGCGGGATTGGGCTGGCAAAAATGATAGATGAATATACGGGAAACGTGTCCCTTCACTCAAGTTTTCAGAGCCGACAGCCGATACTATAACCGACAAGAAGTATCACTCTATCGTATGAGCGCGATGAGTGAGCGATTAGAGGGAAAAACAGAGAGGAGCTATCGTCATGCAGATCTCTGGTCACGGTAAGCCAGATCATCTTGCCAAGATCCTACTCGGTGTCCAAGGAACGAATAGTGTCAGCGAAAAAACGCGGACGCAGCAGGATGGACGCCAGGATCGAGTACAGATTTCCGATCGGGCCAAGGAGATCCAGCGGATCAAGGCATTGGCCGATCTTCCGGATACTGAGCGAGAAGAGCGGATTGAGCGGATCAGCCGGTCGATAGAAGCCGGCACCTATACAGTATCGGGGCACAAGGTTGCCGATGCGCTCATTCGTCAGACTCTGACCGATGCGGTTCTGTAATAGGCTGAACAGGCGCGATCCGATCAGCCGTTAGCCTTCAGTTTTCACCCCGCCTCGCGGTCTCGCGCAAATAACGAGAGCGATTCGTATTTCACAGGTATGAGCACTATGCAGGACATCGTCACAGCCCTTCAGCACTTGGACCAGATCCTCCGTCGTGAAGAGGCCCAGTGCGATGCGTTGGCAGACAATATTCAACGAGAACGGCAGGTTCTTCGAACACTTAGATTGGCAGACATGGCTGAGGTCAATCGTCAGCGCGCCGGGCTGCTGGATGAACTTGCTCTGCTCGAATCGGAGCGAACTGCGTGGGTTGCGCGGTTGGCTGATCGTTGGAGTCTCGCTCCGTCAACCATAACGTTGAGCGTCATTCTGGAACGGATTGAGTTGACCGAGGCACAGCGGTTGGAAGCCTTGTACGCAAGCATGGCTGGGAAGATTCGTGCGCTTCGCCATGAAATATCGATCAACGCCGCCATCCTGAACAGCCTTCAGTCATTCATTAGAAAAGCGTTGATTGTCATGCGCCAGGCAGCTGCTCCTCTGGGGCTCTATTCCGGGTCCGGCGTGCCTCACGAATGTGGTATGGGCGCGCTCATGTTTCGACAGAAAGGCTAGGCGGCGAATGTCAATTAACAGGCTGGTGGAGATTGGCAAATCCGCGTTGTTTACGTCTCAGCAGGCCATCACAATTGCAGGCCATAACATCGCGAATGTCAATACGCCGGGATATTCCAGGCAACACGTCACTCTGGCTGAGAGCAGGCCGGAGAACGGATCTCCTGGTCAGATCGGCACGGGCGTGCATGCCGAGAGTATCCGACGTTCCTTCGATTCGTTTGTCAATGAACAACTCCTCGCCTCACGTGAGCGGCTGGGAGAGTTTACCGCCTCGAATAATGCCTTGGCCAGACTGGAGACACTCTTTGGAGATCTTAGTAACCAAGGCATCGGGGCAGGTCTCAATGAATTTTTCTCTGCGCTCCAGGACGTGGCAACCAACCCGAACGACTTGTCTGCCCGGACGGTGTTCCTTTCCAGGGCCACAGCATTGGCAGGCCGACTTAATCAGTCTGCCGCTGACCTGACTGCCGCGCAAGAGTCTCTCGACCGTCAAGTCGGGCAGACCATTACGGATGTAAACCGTCTGATGACTCAGATTGCGGGGTTGAACGTCAAAATTGCCGAGGCCGAGTCCAGTGGACAACAGGCGAATGACCTGCGCGATGAACGCGACGTCGCCTTGTCCAATTTGGCCGAGCTGATTGAGATTGCGTCTATCGAAGATGCCACTGGTCAGTTGACCGTGTTTGGCAGTCGTGGACACGTTCTGGTGGACAAGGATCGGACCTACCAGTTGGTCGGGGTCCCCAATCCCAGCAACAACGGACTTCTAGACGTAAACTATGATGCAGGAGGGGGGGCGACGACGACCGTGACGTCTGTCATTCAAAGCGGTCGCCTCAAAGGACTCCTGGACGTTCGCGATCAGACGATTCCATCGTTGCGATCTTCGCTCGACTCATTGGCAGCTGAACTCGTGACTCAGGTCAATCAGCAACACCGACTTGGCTTCGGGTTGGATGGTTCTACCACCCAGGATTTCTTCGTGTCGACTGGAACGACGGCCAGTACGATTGCCGTCTCGATAACCAATGCCCGTCAGATCGCGGCTTCGTCGACCGCGGCGGGCGTGCCAGGAAATAATGTGAATGCCTTGGCCTTAGCTGGTCTCAGGAGCACAGACTTCGCTTCGCTCGGCAATGTGCCCTTCCAGGAGTACTACAGCAGGATCACCGGGAGTTTTGGTTCGACTGCGCAAGGGGTCGAAAGCAATCTCAGGGCTCAACAGATACTTCACGATCAATTGACGTCCCAGAGGGCGTCCATCTCCGGCGTATCGATGGATGAAGAGCTTGCAAACCTCCTGCAGTACCAACGGACCTTCGAGGCTGCCTCGCGTATGATTGTCATGGCAGACGAGATGTTTCAAACCATCATATCTATCAAGCGATAAGATGGTCTGTCTGGTCTATTCGGTCTATCCGGTTCCTATGATCCGACAAACAAGATAGACCAGACAGACCAGATAGACCACGGAGGAACCTGACCATGCGAGTGGCTGATCAACAGTTGTTCGGTTCGACGGCAGGAAACTTACAGCGTGCTAAGCAGCTTATTGTGCGCGCGCAAGAACAGATCGGCTCCCAGCAACGGATCGCGAGACCTTCCGACGATCCCAGTATCTTCGGACAGGTGGTCCTCGATAAGTCCGCTCTTGCCGATAACAATCAATGGATCAGGAACATTCAGTTCGGGACCGCCCGCGTGGCAGTGGCCGACCAGACTCTGGGGGCGACCCAAAATCTGATCAGTCGCGTCCGGGAACTTTCGGTGCAGGCGAGGAGCGACACGACGTCCGCGCAAGGACGGGTGACGATCGCTCAGGAGGTCCGTCAACTGCACCGGCAATTAATTCATCTCGCCAATACAGAAGTGAGCGGACAACCGGTATTTGCCGGAACGAACACCGATGCCCCGCCGTTTGTGCTGGGTGTTGGTGACGCGGTTTCCTATCAAGGCAATAGCGAGAGTCAGTCCATTGCGGTTGGTCCGAATCAAACCACACAGATCGTTCTTCCTGGCGATGTGGTATTTGCGGGACCTACGACGAATATCTTTAACGATCTCAGTAACCTGCTCGTCGCGTTGGAGAGCAATAATGGCGCTGGGATTGAAGCGGGCATTGGAGCGCTTGATCGAGCGATCGATCAGATCAGTATTGCCCAAGGGCAGATTGGAGCCATTGCCAACCGTCTGGACACGGCGCACGGGACGTCTTTGGTCGTATCCACGGCCATTCAGCAAAAACTGTCTGATCAAGTCGACACAGATCTGGCGACGGTGCTGACCGAGCTGAAGATCCAGGAGGTAGCGTATGAAGCGACCAGTCAAACGTTCTCACGGTTGTTCGATCTATCTTTGTTGAAGTTTCTCCGCTGATGGCTGAGCAGGATGGTGGGTGGTTCGAAGTTCGAGGTTTTCTAAACTTGGAATCGCGCTTTTCTCGCATGCCTCGCGCTTCGCGCGTTATTGCCTAGCAGGGTGTTGAAAAACTATTTTGGACCTGGGACATACAGAGCTGAGACAGTCCATGGACGGCTCCAGCAGAGCCTACAGGCTGTTCAAAAAGACTGTCCAGCAAGGCCGCAGGCGGAGCAAGAACCGGAGGCGTACCCTCTGGGGTACGTTGA
>CAYNDW010000368.1:0-6549 GCA_964395375.1 uncultured Cytophagia bacterium | reverse complement strand
CTTTGCGGGAAGGTCGATTGCAGTCACCTCGTAGCCTCGCTCGGCCAGCGCTTTCGCTTGCCAGCCCATGCCTGCGCCGACTTCGAGAATCTTCGCGCGCGGCGACAAGAATGGCAAGAGGAGAGACAGCTCATGCTCGCGCAGGCGTTGCAAGTGAAGTTGGTTGTTGTTCATCGTCACTCTGAAATTGCAAACAAGTTCATACAGGTTCAGCCACGGCTTGGCCGTGGCTTTGAAGTCAACCAACGTGAAAAAATAAAAATCAGGTAAACCAGCACAGATGAAACGTAGATGGAGCAGGGATGCAAAAAAAACTTCGAGCTTGATTGAAGGCCGCAAGATATGAGTTGCAACGGCAACTGCAAAGGTATTCTCACCACCCAGGCGCGGCCCTCGGCTTGACAAAGTGAATGCCGTTGGTTAGATTGCTCGCGCTGTCACCGCTTACTACTCGGAGTACAAAAAGGTTACACCTCCACCCTCTCGTACTGTCATTCAGCAGGAATCTTTTTACGCGCTGGAGATATTGCCGAGTGCTGAAAAAGATTCTTGCTGAATGACAGGGAAAGAAGGGGAAACTGTTACCCCTATTCGCTCGGAGTAATATCTTTCAAACCGCACGCATCGAATCAACTTCTCTCCTCAAATGATCATGAACTATTCTAGCGTTCGCACGAACATTCCCCCCTTGCAGGGGGTGTTTTTCAGCGGTCACGATGAACCGGCGTTGCTGCATGAAGCGACAACACTCCCCTGCCGCTCTCAAGGGGGGAATCGTGCTCGACCCTCGATCTTCATCTATGCTATCCTCTTCTCCTTGACTGAGGCCTTCGCGCAAACCGATCAAACCCCCGGCCTGCGCAAACCCACGGTCGATGACGACACCAAATTCACCACGGTCGGCAGCATCGGCATGACCATCTCCAACTTCGGCACCATCGGCGACGGCTTCGCGACGCAATCGCCGAATGATCAGCCTTCATGCGAATATCCGAAAGGCTCGGGCATCGAGCATATGTTCGTCGGCGGTTTGTGGGTCGGCGGCAAACGCGACGACGGCTCTGTGCTCGTCACCACCGGCGCGAAGGATATTCCTTCGCTGCGCGATGTCGCCGCGGGCTTTGAGTTCACGAACACGGCTGATGCCAACGATGTGGTGCGGCAGCGGTCGAGTTTGATTGAAAGCCCCTTTTATAATCCCAATGCCATCAGCCATCAAGATTTCATCGCGAACTTTACGGACTCGAATCTCGTTGTGCCCGGCACGACGATTCGTATTCCACAGCACACACCCATCGGTCTCGCGGTGCATCTCGAATCCTACGCGTGGGATTTTCCGTTTGCCGATGCGTTTGTGATTTTGAATTACACGATCAAAAACGTCGGCGGAAAAAATCTCAACGACGTGTATGTGTCGCTGTGGGCGGATTTGGTGGTGCGCAACGTCAACATTACGCCGCCGCGCGTGGGCGCTTCTTTTTATCAACACAAGAGCGATGGCTACATTGACTCCTCGCGCATGGTTTATACTTTTGATTACGACGGCGACCCCGGCTTCACCGATCGCGGGTTGTATGCGGCGATGAAACACCTCGGGGCCACACCGCAAGCGAATGATACGACCTATCGCGTGCGCTCCGGTTACAACGCGTGGCTCTTTCGCGATGCGAGCGATCCGGTGTTGTTCTCGCCGCAGACGGACATTGATAATTACGAAAAGCAACGCGCGCCGCTCGATCCCATCACCATTGCCTCGCGCATCAAAGGCCAGAAGGGGAATTTCATGACGATGCTCACCACCGGCCCGTTTAAACGGCTGGCGCCGGACTCGTCGATCAATGTCGTGTTCGCCGTGATTTGCGCGAGCAAGTTTGGCGAAGACGCGAACTTCCGCGACACGGAGCAGAGTCGGCAGCATCTCATGACGAATGCGTTTTGGGCGCAGACCGCATACAATGGCGAAGACCGCAACGGCAACAACAAGCTCGACGCGGGCGAGGACCTCGACCGCGACGGCAAACTGGATCGCTACGTGTTGCCCACGCCGCCCACCACGCCGCGTGTGAAGATTGTGCCCGCGGAGCGCGAAGCTGTGATTTATTGGGATCGCTCCGCGGAGGAGTCGATAGATTTCATCAGCGGCAAAAAAGATTTTGAAGGCTATCGCATTTATCGCACGCAACTCGGCGAAGATTTGCCCGGCAAAGATTTGTTCTCCTCGTTCTCGCTCATCGCGGAGTACGATTCGGTGAATGGCATCGGTTACGACACCGGCTTCGAGTTGGCGCGCTTGTCCAAGCCCATCACGTTTGGCGAGACCGTGTTCAACCCCGTGACCAAGCAACAAGAGCCGCTTTATTATCACTATCGTTTGGTGAATAAGAATCTGTTGAACGGCTGGCAATATGCGTATGCGGTCACCGCATTCGATGGCGGCGATCCGGAAATTCGTTTGCAGAGTTTGGAGAGCAGCCGCTTGAGCAATGCGGTGCGCGTGTTTCCCGGCTCGCCCACGGCCGAGGCGCAACAAGCGGCGAATGCGGAGAAAGTTATTTCCGTGGGCGTGTATCCGAATCCGTATCGCGTGCAAGCCACGTGGGACGGCAATCTCGAGCGCGACCGCAAGCTGTACTTCTTCAATTTGCCCGCAAGCTGCGAAGTGCGCATTTACACGTTAGCCGGCGATCTCGTGGATAGCTTCAAGCACGATGCGGCAACGTATCAAGGCGAGGGCGTGCAATGGACGGAAAAATTTTCGCGTGGCAATCGCGTCTACGCCGGCGGCGAGCACGCGTGGGATCTCGTGACGAAAGACGATCAAGCGCTGGCTTCGGGTTTGTACTTTTACACGGTCGAAGATAATACGACGGGGAAGGTGCAGAGGGGGAGGTTTTTGGTGATAAAATAAAACGGGCGGCTATGAAACCTTGTTTCGCAGCGCATTTGTTTGTATCATGGCGGGGTCATGTAAAATTCGATTCGCATGAAAAAGTTATAGGAGTATCCCATGACGCTAAACATACTTGTGCAAGCCCAGCCGGAGAACGGTTATCTTGCCAAAGTTTTAAGCTGGCCGGAAATCACGGTTGCGGGCAAAACCAAAGAAGAAGCTTTGGACAGAATTAAAGCCGAGTTGGATCTCAAACTCCTCGGCAGCGAGATCGTGCGCTTGAATTATCAACCGCAAGCCGACGCGCACCCGTGGATGAAATTTGCCGGCATGTGGAAAGAGGATCCGACCTTCGACGATTTTCTCGAAGAGATTCGCATGCACCGCGAAGAGCTTGATAAGGAATGGGAGTAATGAAGCTCTATATTCTCGACACGGATCATGTAAGCCTATTCCAACGAGACCACCCATCGGTCATTGCAAAAATCAAAGAAACCTTCCCCGAGCAATTGGCGGTGACCATCATTACAGTTGAAGAGCAAATGCGAGGGCGTTTGGCGCAGATCAAAAGAGCTTCACAAAAATCAGCGCCTCCGCAAAAGCTCATAAAAGCTTTCGAGGAGTTGAAAAAGGGCGCTCAATATTTTTGCTATGTGCGAGTCCTTGATTTCGATATGCCGGCTGAAGCGCAGTTTAAAAATTTGCACCTCCAGAAACTCCGCGTCGGCGTTCAGGATTTGCGTATCGCTGCAATCGCATTGGCGACGAATAACGTCCTCGTCACCAGAAATCGGCACGACTTCGAAAAAATTCCCGGACTCATGCTCGAAGATTGGTCAAAGCGGGCCTGAATGATACCTCAGTTTCCGCCGCTGCCGGAGCGGCTTGCGGCATGAAAGATTTTCCCAATTCCTAATCCTAGGCATCCTATGCCTCCCCTCTGTCCCCGGTTTTGCCAACAACCTCTTCCTCAGCTACACGCACATCGACAACGAGCCGCTCGCGCACGGCAAGGAAGGTTGGTTCAAGACCTTTCACACCGCGCTGCGTCGACACAACTTCAAACCACCTATGCATTCCTATTTGCTCCCTGCATTCTAAACAACCGAAAGACCTACCACATGAAATTTATGACCGCCCTTGTTTGCTGCAACATGTTGCTGCTCGCGCATGGCGCCTCCGCGCAAACGCAACAAGCGCTCGGCACGCTGCAATTCGAAATTCATGAGCGCGATTCAAACGCACTCATTCCGGGCAAACTCGTGTTCTTGCGCGAGGGCAAACCGTTTGAACTCGGCGTGAAATCTGAAGGCCTCATTGCAAGCCGGCAGAGCACGATCTACACCGGCGAGGGCAAAGGCACGGTGAAAATTCCCGTGGGCGAATATGAAGTGTGGGCCGGCCGCGGACTCGAATACTCCGCGGACGTGCATCAAATAAAAATCACGCCGGAAGGACAAGTGCAGCTCATCGCGCATTTGCGCCGCGAGATTGCAACGCCCGGCTACATCGGCGGCGATATGCACTTGCACACGCTCACGCACTCCGGCCACGGCGATGCGAATGTGGAAGAGCGCATCATCTCGTGCATCGGCGAGGGCTTGGAATGGGCCGTGGCCACGGATCATAATCATCACGTGGATTACGCGCCGACGAGCCAAAAGCTCGGACTCACTGCGCACATGGCCACGACCATCGGCAATGAAGTGAGCACGCCCATCGGCCATTTCAATGCCTATCCCGTGCCGTTGCTCGATCCGCCGCTGCAACATGATTTGAAAAACGCGAACGAACTGTTCAAACTCATGCGCGATCTTCCCGGCGAGCGCGTGGTGCAACTCAATCATCCGCGCTGGCCCGGCGCCGCGTATTTCACCGAAGTGGGCCTCGATGAAAATTTCGCGACGAGCACGAATCCGAATTGGAGTTGGGATTTTGATGCGTTAGAAATTTTAAACGAGAATCGCGGCGCGGGCTGGATTGCCGACGGCGAAAGCCCGATCTCCGTGCGCGAAGATTGGTTTAATCTGCTCAACAACGGCCAACGTTTCACGGGTGTGGGCAATTCCGACAGCCATCACGTGCTCGAAATTCTCGCGGGTGTGCCGCGCAATTACATCGCGAGCACGATTGAGGAACCTGCGAAGCTGAATGAACAGGAGTTGGCGCAGAGCATCAAACAGCACAATGTTTCGGTCAATCGCGGTTTGTATGTGGAGTTCACTGCGAATGAGGGCGTGCCCATCGGCGCGCAACTCGGCGCGAACGAGGGCAAAATTGATTTTCACATTCGCGTGCAAGCGCCGCATTGGATCGCATGCGACACTGTGCAACTGGTCGGCAACGGCGAAGCGCTCGAAACGTTTGCGGTGCCGGCGCAAGATAGCGTCGTCCGTTTTCAGCGCACCATCACGGTGCAACCCAAAGTTGATACCTGGTATGTTGTGATCGCCAGCGGCACGAAGCCGATGACGCCGCTGATTCACGATGCACCCGTGCCGATCACGCCGCTGGGATTCACGAATCCGATTTGGGTGGATGCGAACAACGATGGCAAGTTCACCTCGGTGCGCGAACGCGCGGAGCAATTGGTGCAGGAGCAAGCGCAACGCCCAGCAGAGTTGGTTGCGGCGCTCGCTTCGCAGCCGGTGCTGATGAAAGCCGCGGTCGGTTATTTGGCGCAAGCCGCGCTGGCGAATAAAAGTGAAATTCTCGCGCCCATGCTTGCACACGCGAATTTGGATTTGCGTTTGGCGATTTACCAACAACTCGCGCGCGAACGCAATGTGACGGCGAAATCCGCGCTGCAAAGCGCCGCGATCACCGCGCAAGCGCCGCTCGAAAAGATGATGATTGCGCTCGCGCGTTTCGAGCACGGCGAACGCGCGCAATGGCAAACGGCTTTGCTCAACGCGAAAGAAGTAAAAGAGCGGCGGTTCTTGCAGGCCGCGTTTCGCCATCATCCGCGCAAGAGAGCGATCGCCAGTTGGCAACTCGCCGGCCCGTTTTATTATAAAAAAGAACACGGGCTGGAAGTGTTTCATGCGATTGAAAAAAGATTTTCCGCCGAAGCTTTGTATGTGAACAGCGCGGGCAAAAGAATCCGTTGGCAAAAGACGGTGGCTCCGGCGGAGGGCGTGATTGACTTCATCAAAATTTACGGCGCGACAGGGAAGGCGAATGCGTACGCGTACACTGAATTCACATCTTTAACGAGCGGCGAAGTGCTTTTCCTGCTCGGCAGCGATGACGGCGTGGCAATGTGGCTGAACGGCAAAGAGGTGCATCGCAATGACGCGCATCGCAGTGTGGCGAGCGGCTCGGATATCGTCATTGCGCCGGTGCAAAAAGGCAAGAACACATTGTTGTTGAAAATTGAAAACGGCGGCGGTGCTTGGGGCTTTCTTGCGGAAGTGGTCGAGGTGATGGGCAATGTGAAATTCTAGTTTCAATTGTCCAGTTTTATCCTCGTTTTACTCGTTCCCCAACTCTGTTTGAGAACGAGCTTGCTGGCGAAATTCCGTTTCGCTTTTCGAACACAACACATATTTACGCGCTCATAAACTATGCTTGAGAGTTCGTTATACTTCGTTGCGGGTGAAAGTGTACCGCGACATTCATGTCGCGAGCATTGTTTCCTCGCGACATAAATGTCGCAG
>CAYNDW010000367.1:0-6571 GCA_964395375.1 uncultured Cytophagia bacterium | reverse complement strand
CCCCCTCAAGGACGATGCCCCCGGCGACGACAAAGAGCAAGCCGAGGAGCATGACCAGAAGAAAAACGAGGCTGCGCTTCACCGGCAAACGCGACAGCAGGCGGATCGCCGCCTTTGCTACAAAATAAGCAACGGCCAACGGCACGAGCCAAGAAAGCGGAGAGCCGGAAAAATTCCAACTGGAAGTTTGGTAGCTCTTTTCACCGCCCACGAAGTGATCGAGATAGCCGCCGTTTAAAACTTCCACCAGCATTTGCACGCGCAAATAAAGATTGCCGAGCAAGTCGAGATTGTTCGCGCCGCTCGCGGTGTTGCTGAAACTGTTCGTCATCGGCGAAAACGTGCCGCCGCGCGTGGCGAGGTTGAACGCAAGGAAAGGCGCTGCGCCCAATGCGAAAGCGAGCGCGGCGAGGAGCCACGCTTTGCGCTGCGCCAAACGTTGCGCAAGTTCGCGCCACGCGGCTTTGCCATACATTAACACCAGCGCGGGCGCAAGCGTGAGCGGCAGCCACAAGAAACTCGCGCGATCACTAATGCCCAAGCCGAACGCAAACGCGCCGAGATAGAGCCAGCGCCTTTCATCCTCTTGCCACCACCGCAATAACGCCCACAAACCCGCGCCTTTGAGCGCCATCATTAAACTCACCGCAACGTAATCATTGTGCGTATAGGCCGTGAAGCTCGCATCGAGTGCGAGCAAGAGTCCGCTCATAAACGCGATGGGGGAGCGGTTGGTCAAGCGCCGCGTGAATGCAATGAAGAACATGAGCGCGAGCAAACCAAGCACGATCGACGAGCCGCGCACCGTAGCGACATTGATGCCCCACCATGCAAACACCGGCAGCGTAAGGTATGTGCGCAAGAAGCTTGTGTAGTAATTGAACATCACCGGCAACGGCTGCCCAAGAATATGCACGACCGCGGGATCGATCTTCACATAATCCGTATCGTACTGTTGTTTGAGCAATGCGGCTGCGGGCGGGGCATAATATAGCTCGTCATATTGCAAGCCAGGCAAACGAAGATTCGGGAGCGTGGCGCTCAAAAAGAGTATCGCCGGAATGAGATAAAGAAAGAGCTTTTGCCCAAAAGAGGTGCGCGGGTTCGTCATGCTTAGGACTCGACGGTACTAGTGGTCAAAACAACGCGCGTGGAGGAAGGCTTGCGCGCAAGTGCGAGCAAGGAGGTGCCGAAAGGAAAATTGCAATGTCGCAGCACAAAGCGTTCGCCGGCAAACAGCGTTTGCAACGGGCGATTCAAAAACGAAATGTTGCGCTCAAAGTCGGTGCGCAAATTCGCCGTGCCCTTCTGCTGCTGGGAGCGCGTGAGCGCGCGCGCGGCGTTGTTGGCAAAGCGCGCCGCGGCAATCGCCGGAAAGAGAAACGTGTTGAAATATGATATGCGCTCCACTTGCAAGCCGGCCGCGGCAATCGTGCGCCGTAGTTGTGGCGCGTTATAACGGCGATAATGTTGATTCAAAACATCGTGCTCGCTCCACAGGAACATGAATGCCGGCACGGTGATAACGACCCAGCCGTCGGGCAGCAATTGCGCGAGGTAAGTTTTCATAAAGGATGCGTCGTCGGGCACGTGCTCGATCACATCAAAAAACGCCATGCCCTCGAATTGCGTTTGCCGCCACGCGGGGTCGCGGTCCAAATAAACGCGCGCGATTTTTTTTTGCGCACAGAGTTGCACCGCTTCCGGCGAATTATCAATGCCCCAGGCTTCACCAAATTGCGCGAGCATGGGCAGCATCACGCCCGTGCCACAGCCGATCTCCGCGAGGCGATGCGTTTTTTTAGCAGCCAAGTATTTTTGCAAAACCTCCGAGAGAATACGTCGGCGCGCAACGAACCACCAGTGGGTGGCTTGAATTTCGGAGAAGAGTTGATAGACTTCTTGTTCCATTACACGGAAGTCCCTGGTGCTAATTGGGACGCGATCTCCGGCAAGGCGGGAATTTCAGCGGGCCGATATTTCGTGACGGGCTTGAGCC
Organism: uncultured Cytophagia bacterium; assembly: GCA_964395375.1. Taxonomy (GTDB): domain Bacteria; phylum Zhuqueibacterota; class Zhuqueibacteria; order Zhuqueibacterales; family Zhuqueibacteraceae; genus JABWAN01. The sequence goes on along the minus strand of CAYNDW010000367.1, from coordinate 4,572 downwards.
GCCGCGCGCTGCGCCAAATGCGTACGAGCGTGCGCAGCGTGCGCGGAATATCGCTCGGCCGCACCGTCGTATGCCCGGCCATGCGGGGGATAATGCCGCACGCCGACTTCATTAATGCGATAGCCGAGGCGATTGGCTTTCAAAATAATTTCCGTGTCGATGAAAAAATCGCGCGCTTCAAGCTGGATCACGTCGAAGATTTCGCGGCGCATGAGTTTGAAAGAGCAATCGACGTCGTGCAAGCGAATGCGAAAGAGCAGGCGGATGAGCATGTTGTAGCCCCACGAGAGAAACAAGCGCAGCGGCAAATCATAACGATAAATGCAAAAGCCGACCACGAGATCATACGAGTCGGTGATGGGCAGAAGATACTTCAGCTCCGAGACGTCGAATTGATTGTCCGAATCGGTATAAAAAACCATATTGTATTTCGCGCTTTGAAGGCCCGTGCTCAAAGCCACACCATAGCCGCGATTGCGCTCGAAGTCGAGCACGCGCACTTGCGTATGGCGCGCAGCCTGCTCGCGGCACTGCGCCCATGTTTGATCTTTGCTGCCGTCGTTGATTACGATGATTTCATGCGGCAGATGCAATTGTTCAAGCACAGTGATGCAGCGCGCGATGGCAGTCGCAATATTATCTTCTTCATTGTAAGCCGGCAGAACGATGGAGAGGCCGAAGGGGTAGCTGTGGGTTTCGATCATTTGGATTAAGGGATTGATGGAGTATTGGAGTGCTGGAGCGTTGGAGATTTTATCGCTCGAGTGCTCCGGGACTTCTTGCTTTTGTGGGCCACAAAATAACGAGCGTTGCAACGAAATGCAAGGCAGGCTTTGCGCGAAGGGCAATTGCACAAAAAAATTCACAACTGCGTTGTTACGGTTCAACGACGGCTTGGCCGTGGTTTGCTGTTAGAATAGAGCGCACATGTAGCGCCGAACACAAGCCATGGCCAAGATGCAAGGAAACCGTCAGAAGCCCTTCCTTGCCTTCTGCGGCGCGCGCGCGAAACCGCGCAACAATGCGGACACGATACGCCAATTGCCTCGCGCCAGTTCTCTCACTACAAAAACAAAAGCCAGCCCGGCGATGCTCCACGGAATGGTGAGCCAATGATACCAGCGCGTGTAGCGCTTGAAGAAGATGAGGCTGTGCTGCACTTTGAGTTTGGTTTTGAACGGCGACATGCCGCCGCCGCTCGAAGATGAAACTTTGTGCCACACTTTTGCTTGCGGCGCATAGAGCAAGCGATAGCCCGCACGCTGCGCGCGCACGCACAAATCCGCGTCTTCGGTGTAGGCGGGGAAGTAAATCGGATCGAACAGGCCAACGCGTTCGAGCACTTCGCGGCGAATGAGCATGGTGCAGCCGGTGAGGTAATCCGTATCCTCGACGCGATCATATTGACCGCGATCCATCTCGCGAATGCCGCGATGCGCGGTGAGGCCCGCCCAATAGTTGATGCGGCCGCCGGCAAACCAAATTGTTTCGGGCTGATCATGATAATAAATTTTCGGGCCGAGTATTCCAATCGTGGCATCTGCCATGGCGACGGCCATCATATGCGTCAACAAATCCGGCGCGACGGTGAGGTCGTTGTTCAAAAGCAGCACCCATTCCGCGCCGTGCTCCAAAGCGTAACGCATGCCCACGTTGTTGCCTTCGCCAAAGCCGAGGTTTTTTTCGTTCTCAAGCAGAATGCCCTCGGAATATTGCGCCCGCACGAGAGCTTGGCTGCCGTCACTTGAGCCGTTGTCTACGACGATGATTTTGAAATTGGGATAAGTGATTTGCACGACCGAGGCAAGCGTTTCAAGCAAGAGCTGCTTGCCGTTGAAGTTGAGGATGAGGGCGTGGACGAGAGGAAAGTGCATGTCCCGTTGAATGAGTGAAGTAAGTCGGAATAGCGCTATAGATTTTATTTATTTATTTGTTTGCTAGAACAAAAAAGCGCACGCAAAGTTACAAAGACGCTGAGAACATGCAAAGAGTTTTTCTTTACGTGTCTTTGCGGCTTTGCGCCTTTGCGTGCGCTTTGGTTTTTGATTCCGGCGCGTTAACCTCGGCTTAATTCAACCGCGTACCGCTGCCGAACAGGTTGATGCGGCGCAGCACTAACAGATTGTAAATCGCCGAGAGCAGCGTTCCACCCACTAAGCCCGAGAGAAAGCTGAACCACAAGTTGGGGTGAATCTCTGCGACGAAATCTGCGACCTTGCCAGTGGGCGCGCCGAACGCGCGCACCAACCAGAAGAGCACCATAAACGCCACGCCGAGCGCTAGCCCAAAAGCGAGCGTCACCAACCCTTGCGTGAATAATCCGCTGCCGGGAAAGTGCGGATCGTCTTCAACCGGCGGTGGATTGCCTGAACCGGAGCCTGTGTGTCCTTTTTCGTGTGCCATTTGCGCCTCGTGTTTGATTAATACGTCTACTCAGAGAATGACGTTTGTAGCAGGGCACTTCCCCAGAAATAAGGATGTGCGCGCTGATAATATGGATTTGCCGCCAGCGCTGCAAGCGCTTGGCGTTGACTCTTCTGCAATGCCAGCGGAGCGTTCCCATCCGCTGCCCATAAATGCAAAAAGTTTCCAGCCTGCTCTATCGCATGGGAGGACTCGACTTCCCACAGATTTCCCAACACGTTTTTAACTCCCAAAGCTAAAAATTCTTGTTGTAAACCGGAGATTCCAGTGCCACGATAAAGCTTACCCTCGGCAGTTTCACAACCAATGAGCATGACCAACTCCGTTCCTCGCCAATCAATGCTTTTTAAATCCGCAACGGTCAAACGAACCTTCGGAGTTTTTGCCTGCGGCGTCAGGAGCGATAATTCAATATAACCGTGATTTGGATTTTGAGCATTCGCTTGTCCATGCCCGAGGAAAACAAAGGCCTGGTATTTTTGTTTCAATTGTGCCAACACCTCGTCTTTTGTAAAGACGCTATCTGGAAACGCGAGTTCTTCTGCCAGGGGAAAAAATGTTTTGACCTGTGCGAGGAATTTCTCTGTCGCGGGAAAGTTGCGATCGGCGCTGACCAGAACTTTCAAATCGCGCAGTGAATGATGAGCGCCATTCGTAGCATTCGTTCCCGCCAACAAATTCGCGCTGGGCAAGGTCACGACTGCGGCTTGATTTGCCAAAAAAGCCTTGGCGTCTCCAGCGTTGGCGCTCAAGGTTGAAAAAGGAATTTCAAAAAGAAACTCATCCGGCACAATATATAACAATTCGGCTTGCCGCAGATAGTCAGCGTATTGGGGCCAGCCCAACAAGATTTGATAGAGTTGCTTCCCCAATTCTGTGGTTCCAATATAATGTTTCTGTACGCGCTGGGCGTCATACTTCTGAAAAAGGACCATGGTTTTGTGGATCGAATCGCGATAGGCGCGAACCGTTTGCCGCAACGCGTCGAGATTTATTTCTTTATGCAGAAGTCGAATTCCGTTTTGATCTAACACAAAAACATAGAGCGTGTCCGGTGTAATCATATAATCTAGCAAGATCTGCTTAGGCTGCAGTTGTGCTTGCAGACGCTTAAGCGAAAAGGCCTTGCCCTCCTCAGCTTGCGGAGTAGAAGCTGCCTGCAGCCGGCTTCTGAGCGCATACGCTTTAGCCTCGATCAACTTCTTAAAGGCGGCTTCTTCCTGCTGCATTGCGATATCGCACAACGTGGCATTCTTCTGCAAATCATAAATTTTTTGCCGGTAAGCGATCAGAGGTTCGTACTTTTTGAAACGCAAACTCATTTTCTCAATGGCAGCAAGAAGCTGTTGCGAGTTTTCCGCTGCTTGCGCACAGTGGCCGGTGCGGTATTGGAGTTGAACGGTTCGATCCAATACGTTGATAAGCCCCTCGATGACATCTATTTTTTTCGCCAGTTCAGAGGTCTTTTCGAGTAGGGCCGTGGCTTCGGTAAAACGCGCAAGCGCGATGAGGCAATCAACCATATCTATTCTGATCGTGACAACGAAACGCAGGAGTTCAGACTGGGAGGCAATTGAATCTGCGGTATTAAAGTATCTCAGCGCTAGCTCGTACTGTTTGCCAAGCTGATACCAAATGCCAATATTGTGCAACAAAAAAGTTTTCATGCTAGGGCTACTCATGCCGTTAAGCACCCCTTGGGCCTCTTTCACTCTAATCTCGAATTGCACTAAATCGTTCTTTGTTGAAAAAATGCCGACGATATTGCTCAAAACCTTTAGGCGCATTTCTAAATCCACGCTAGCTTTTTTAAGAAGAGAGTCCGCGCGCATATAATAAACCAATGCCGAATCATCATCTGCAAGGCGAGAGTGCCAAACCCCTCGATTGTTGAGGCATTGAATGAGATCATCCGTGTCGTTGCTTTCTACGGCTGTGACTGTGGCTTTTTTGAGCGCAGTATCGGCTTGTTCGTAATGGCCGTTTGAGAGGAAGACGTTGAACCTTAAAAGCTCAAGCATAACAATTTCGCTTGGCACTAGTCCATGTTTTTCTACTCTAGCACATGCCTGCAGCGCTTCCTCAAACTCACCCAGGTCTTTATGTATATCGCCCATTCGCAGCACGATGTTTCTAATATACCACTCC
>CAYNDW010000366.1:0-6573 GCA_964395375.1 uncultured Cytophagia bacterium | reverse complement strand
GGAAGTCGGACAGGCCCCCTATCGCTCGGAAGACGATGTCTACCGCGCGGCCTATCACTTGGCTTGGCCGGACTGGTTCACGCCGGCACAGACCATCAAGGTGAAGGTGAGCGCGCAGCGTTGTCCACTCACCAGTCTCGACTTCATCACACTGAGGATCAAAGATGCCGTATGCGATAAGTTTATGTCCGTGCGCCATAAGCGGCCGACTGTGGACAGGCATCACCCCAATATCCGGCTGGATGCCTTTCTCGATGAGTCAATGGTCACGTTCTATTTGGATACTTCTGGCGAACCGCTCTTCAAGCGGGGACATCGCATTGTATCCGTCGAAGCACCGTTGCGCGAAAACCTGGCGGCAGGCTTGTTGCGGCTCGCTGGATGGACCGCCAACGACGTACTGCTCGATCCCATGTGCGGCGGTGGAACAATCCCGCTTGAAGCAGCTCTGATGGCGCGCCGAATCGCGCCGGGGCAGTCTCGCTCTTTTGCGTTTGAACGCTTGCTGATGCACGATGCCCAACGTTGGGGGCACCTGCGCGAAGTCTCTCGGCTGAAACAACTGGCAGAGGCGCCGACCGCCATCTATGCGTCCGACCAAGATCCTGCGGCGGTCAAGATTGCGCAACGGACATTTCAGGGAGCAGGCGTCTCAATCGATATTCGCCTGAGACAGAGTGACGTACTCACCCTTGAGGCTCCGGCTGAACAGGGCGTACTGTTGATCAATCCTCCCTACGGAGTCCGGCTCAGTCGGCCCGAAGAACTCGATGCCTTCTATCCCAAATTGGGCGACTGGTTGAAACATCGATTCAACGGATGGCGAGCCTACATCTTTACCGGTGACTTACGAGTCCCCAAACTCATCGGTCTCGCGCCATCGAAACGCATTCCCCTCTTCAATGGCCCGCTAGAGTGCCGCTTATATGAATTTCAGATCGTAACGGGGTCGATGCGCAAGACGACTCGCGTCCCGACGAGCAACGAGTAAAGTCCATCGTATGCTGTGCCCACAAATTATGAATCGACTCCTGCTGCTCTTTTTCAGCGTATCCATGCTCTTGTGGCTTCCTGGGTGCAGTGCGGTGCAAGGCTTCTCTGCATTGATTAATCCCCCTCCTGCACCCAGCAACCATATACGCCAATCGGTACTCGACCGGCTGGCCCCTATCGTCAGAAAGGATTTCGAGCATCTTACCGAATCGCGTCACCGCAACCTTCGCGCCATCCATAAAACACTTGACGCAAGCACGGCAAAATTCACGCGTCGTATCGTGGCGACAGCCCTCCAACGACCCTGGGACGGTCTGGCCAGTTTAGAGCACCAAGGACTTTTGCTGGCCGAAATGGCAAAAGGAGGATCCGTCAATCTTCCAGCCCTCCTCGATGTGCTGGAGGCCGGCATGGATCGCACTTCCACGTTCTATAAACCTGTTCCGCTGCCGGCAAGTGATGCGCAGGAAGAACTCCTCGCCTTCATGATCGGAAGCTTGGAGCAGGCGTCGCTGTACCGCGAGAATGCGCTGACCAGTCTCACCGAGACTGAGAAACGTTTCCTATTTCTGCATGCGCGATCGCTAGCAGAACACTTTACTCCACAGATTTCACGCCTCTCAGACCAGACAGGCGCACGGATCAAAGCCGATTTTCTGTTCGCTGAATTGCTTGAGGAACAGATTGACTACGCCAGTCTCATTGCGGCAGCCCAAGTGCTCGCCCGACTCGCCAACGAACGCTGGCTTCACCAGATCGCCGAGGCCTGGACAAAACCCCTACCGGCTTCCGCTGTCCCACCCGGCGTGACAGGAGACATCCTGCTAGCCCAAGAGACACCCTACGGACTGATCATCATCGGCGGGCCAGGACCGAATACCTATGAGCTGGACACCCACATCAGTCTGATCATCGATGTGGGCGGTAAGGACCTCTATCGAGGCATGATTGCCTCGTCTACAAGCGAAGATCGAGGCAATGCCGTCGTCATCGACCTCAATGGGGATGATACCTATGTCGGGGCTCCGCTCGGACTGGCCACCGGACGTCTGGGGGTGGGACTGCTCATCGATCACGATGGCGACGATGTCTACCGACTCGATATGGGGTCGGGAGGCGCCGGGTTCGGTGGACTCGGAATCTTGTTCGACGCGAAAGGTCACGATGTCTATACGGGCAATCGCCTGACCCAAGGCGCAGCAATCGGAGGGCTCGGCCTTTTGCTCGATGCGGCAGGGAACGACCGCTATACCAGCCATGGGTTCGCCATTGGATTCGGCGGCCCCCTGGGAGTCGGGGCCATCATCGATATCGCCGGCGACGACGACTATCAATGCGGCGGCACCTATCCCAGCGCCTACAATGCGCACGACGCCCCCTCTGGGAAGCCAGGCGATCCCCTCTATCAGTATGACTGCTTCGGGTTGGGCGCCGCATCGGGACAGCGGATTCTCACAAAGAATGTGAATTGGCAAGCGTACAGCCTGGCTGGTGGATGGGGAATCTTGCTGGATATCGAAGGGAACGATCACTACGACAGCGCCAACTTCTCACAAGGGCAAGGCTACTTTTTTGGCGCTGGGATGAAATTGGACTTGGATGGTAACGACAAACACCAGGCCGCTCGCTATGGACACGGAGCATCCGCTCACTTCGGGGTCGGCCTCTTCATCGATCGGCAAGGAGAAGACCACTACGGTTCTTCCGGGCCCTTTTACAACGGCGGCGTGGCCTGGGATAACAGCGTGAGCCTCATGATCGATGCAGGAAAAGGCCACGACACCTATGCCTTCAGCCGCTCGACTGGTCTCGGTCGAGCCGACTATTCAGGTTGGGGGCTCTTCATCGACGAGGGAGGGGAAGATCAGTACCAGGCCACATCAGGTTTCGGAGACTCTTCGGAGAATAGTGTCGCCGGATTCTTCGATCTCGATGGCACAGACACCTACCTACAACCATCCGACTCTTCGATGCCACCCGATGCTCGCCCCAGTAATGAAAGAGTCTTTCTCTATCCACATGGCGGAGTCTTTGCCGATCACTAAGGCGCTACGTCCGCTGCAAGCCCTTCCCCTCTCCCCTTGACTTAGGCCTGACAGAAACTATCTTCATTCTTGACGTCTATCTTCAGTCTCTTCACCGCCCGAGCGGAAGGATGCTTCCACATGAATAATGAGACAATGGCAATCACCCTGCCAGTACTTCCGATTAAACGCACGGTACTCTTCCCTGGGATCATGGTGCCCTTGACGATTGGACGTCAACGGTCGATCGCCGCAATAGAGGCGGCAATAAAAACAGAAGACAAAACGATTCTCGTGGTCGCGCAACGCGACCCTCTCACAGAAGAACCGGGACTCGAAGAACTTTACGCAATCGGCACCAAAGCCATCGTGAAACAGATCGGACGGTCGGAAGACGGCACGATCCAAGTACTCGCACAGGGACTTGAACGGGTCGCATTGCTCAAGGTCGAACAGCTGCAACCATTTTTGCTCGTCCAGGCTCGACGGCTCGATCACCTGGCGGACCAGGGAACCGAAGTCCAGGCACTCCATCGGGCTATCCAGGAGTTGGTCACAGATCTGCCTCGATTGATTCAAGCCCCAGGAATTCAGGAAGCAGCAGCGGCTTTCAGCAACGAGGATGACCCCGTCGCCTTGGCCTATCGCGTGGCCTCGCTGCTCAACCTCACAGTGCATGACGAGCAAAAACTGCTCGAAACTTCCTCGACCATCGAGCTGTTGCGATCGCTGTATGCATCCCTCTCAAAAGAAATTCAAATTCTACAGTTGCGGGACAAAATCACAAGCGAAGCCCAAGCCAAGATCGGCAAGACTCAACGAGAATACATCCTCCGTGAACAATTGAAAGCCATTCAGCAGGAACTCGGCGAGGGTGAGGGTGAAGGGAACGAGATTACCGAACTCAAAAAGCAGATTCAAGAAGCCGATCTTCCCGACCATGTGCGAAAGGAAGCCGAGCGGGAGGTTGCCCGATTGGCAAAGGTTCCACCCTCCTCACCTGATCATCAGGTCCTCAGAACCTATCTTGAACTGGTGCTTGAACTCCCCTGGAAGAAGGCCTCGGAAGACCGTTTGGAGTTGAGAAAGGTTCGCCAGGTACTGGAAGAAGATCACTATGGCATTAAAGAAGTCAAAGAACGGATCGTCGAGCACCTGGCCGTGCTGAAGTTAAATCCTACGGCCAAGGCGCCTATCCTCTGCCTCGTCGGACCTCCAGGCGTCGGTAAAACCAGCCTGGGCCAATCGATTGCCAGATCCATGGGACGGGCCTTCGAACGGTTCAGCCTGGGCGGGGTCCATGACGAAGCGGAACTGCGAGGCCATCGTAGGACCTATGTCGGAGCTCTGCCTGGACGGATCATTCAAGCCATGCGTCGAGCCAATGTGAATAATCCGGTCTTGATGCTGGACGAAGTCGACAAGATGGGCCGTGACTTCCGTGGCGATCCGGCTGCAGCGTTACTGGAGATCCTGGATCCGGCACAGAATCACACATTCCGCGACCACTATCTCGATCTGCCATTCGATCTATCTAAAGTGTTCTTCATTACGACCGCCAACACGCTGGATACGATCAGCCAACCGCTGCTCGATCGGATGGAAATCATCCGGCTTCAGGGTTACAGCGAACAGGAAAAGGCAGAAATCTCCCGGCGCTACCTCTGGCCCAGACGGCTCAAGGAGGCAGGCTTGGATGCCAGTCAAGCCCCGCTCTCAGACGAGGTCTTGAACCTGGCGATCAGCCGCTATACCAGAGAAGCGGGAGTGCGCCAGTTAGAACAGATGCTCGGTCGCCTGACCAGAAAAGTCGCCTTGACCTTCGCCGATCTTCCGGAAGGCCAGGAACGGCAGCCTGTCACCATCCATGCCGATACCCTCGAAGAGTGGCTCGGCTCCGAGCGCTTTATGCCAGAGGAAGCGCGCAAGGTGTTGCCCGCCGGTGTGGCCACCGGGCTCGCCTGGACGCCGAGTGGCGGAGATGTTCTCTACATCGAGACCACCCTGCTTCCCGGCAGCCATGAGCTGACGATCACAGGTCAGTTAGGAGATGTCATGCAGGAGTCTGCTAGAGCTGCGCGAAGCTACCTCTGGTCGCACGCTGAAAGTATGGGGCTCGATATTTCCCGTTTCAAACGGAATGGGGTACATATCCATGTGCCGTCAGGAGCCATCCCGAAAGATGGACCTTCAGCCGGAATCACAATGGCCACGGCTCTTGCTTCTTCGTATATCGGAGAAGCCGTGCGCAGCGACACAGCCATGACCGGCGAGATCAGTCTGAGTGGATTAGTCCTTCCGGTCGGTGGGATCAAGGAGAAAGTGTTGGCCGCCCATCGTGCCGGTATCAAGCGGGTTATTCTGCCGAAGGCAAACGCAAAAGACCTGAAGGACGTACCGCAGGAAGTGCGCGGGAATCTGACCTTCATTCTGGTGGAACGAATTGAGGAAGTTCTCCCCGCTGCGTTCAACCTTGACTCAGCAGCTCACGGAAACTTCCGATTCGGAATCGGCGTGGCTCCAGCCTCAGCGTAACCGGAGCGTGCGCGGGAAACGCGAGATGTGCAAGAAAAGCGCGACGGGCACAATGTGCAAGCTCGATTCGAAGGACGTCGTTTTTCTTGCCGGTCCAACCCATGTTCTGCGGTGTTTTCGGAACCCTTCCACTGCCTTGCAGCGAGGCTAACCCCTGTGTAAGGATACTTTCGGGGCCTCGACTCATCTTGGGGACAACCCAGCAAGAAAGGAGCCGCACGATGCCACAGAAGATTGAAATCCCTCAGATTGTCAAAGTCGTGAAGACCGACGACGAATGGAGAAAACTCCTCTCACCAATGGCCTACGGGGTCCTACGGCACGAGAATACCGAGCGCCCCTTCACCGACAACATGCACGATAATAAGAGAGCGGGCATCTACTACTGCGCGGGCTGCGATCTCCCGGCTTATTCATCTGAGCATAAATTCGACAGCGGCACAGGCTGGCCCAGCTTTTGGCAACCGATCGACCCCAAAGTGGTCGAATCCACGACCGATTATAAATTGATCTTTCCCAGAACCGAAGTCCACTGTGCCCGTTGCGAAGGCCATCAAGGACATATTTTTAAGGATGGTCCCAAGCCGACGGGGCTACGATACTGTATCAACGGCGTCGCATTGAAGTTTGTGGCGTCGTAGCCCCTAGCCATGCGTAGGCAACATATTTGTAACTGAGACGCTTGTAGATCCTGCAGCATGGAGTGGAGCCCTTCGGTCTCCAAGCAACGCCTCCTCATGTCCCATGAGTGAGGTGTAAGGAGAGGTGAGTGAGCGAGTTCGGTCGCCGCATCCGCCCATATGTGGAAAGAGAAATTCGTGCTGCCTATCAAGCCGAAGCAGAAGGAAAACCAGAGGTTGCCTTCTCGCACCTGGAGCGCGCTCACATTCTTGGACAAACATCGACGGTTGAACATGTTCGCGTGCATTGGCATATGTTCCTCTGGAGTATTCGCCAGCGTGACGTTCGAGAGTGTCTGGGGCAACTGCTTCGTATCGTCGGCGCCTCCATAGGCACTGCT